>NZ_JBTNDI010000019.1:0-26768 GCF_054511075.1 Arthrobacter sp. TMS2-4 | reverse complement strand
CCTGTCCTTCATCGACGTCGGCCTGCCGGACCCATGACCGTACCGATTCCGTTCCGTACCCGAGCTGCGATGCGACCCGGTGAACTGTCCCGTGCTCGGTCCCGAGCTCTGCCCGCAAGGTCCGCACCATCCGGACCGCTGCGGCTTTCTCCTCCGGCGAATACCGACGTGCCGTCGGCTTCCCGGCTCCCTGACTTGATGCCATGACTCTATTCTCGTTTCCAAGGTCAGGAGTCTCCATCAAACCCAGGGCGGTTCATACCGAAGGCTGAGTAGGTTTGTTGGATGGGCACCATCCGATATGACCGTACGGACCGGTGTCTTGTCCGCCGACCAGGACGCTTCTGACCTTGAGTACTTCCCCTACACGGGGGTTGGCTTCTCGTTCTACGAGAACAGCCTGACGCTGGTCGTTCAGACCTATGTTCTTCTTCCTGATCGGTTTCAGAGCGACCAGTACATCGTTGCCCTCATCAGCCCTCTCCTGGAGAGAAAGCGTCTAAGTCTCCTCGACATTGATGCTGACGGCGACGGTCAGGGTAACTGGATGCTGACGCTGAGAATGGGTTTCAACACTCGCTTACGCAGTCTCTTCGATCTGTACTCCGATGCGCTCCTCGTAAAGGCCCTGCTGGAAGCATCGTCCGGCGACGTCACGCACGAGACGGTCTCAGAGCTGATCCGCGGAGGACATGTTGAAGCACTGCTGGGCCAGCCGGAGGGCGACTGGCTCGAAGTGAAGAGACAGCACGCGGATCTAACAACGGAAGTCGGGAAAATTCGCCTCGCTCAGTGGGTCTCACAGTTCGCAAATGCTCCCGACGGCGGGGTCGTGGTGCTCGGGCTCACTACAAAAAATCAAGGCAGTGGAGACGTGATAACGAAGGTGTCACCCCTTCCTAGTCTCTCTGGAGCTCGGAGGAAGTATGTGCAGGTGATCGACGCGAAGGTCGTCCCACCGATCGAGGATCTTCGGGTCGAAGTAGTCGCTCACGGGGACGGTGATTTGATTTTGATCGAGGTCCCACCGCAAAGCGAGGAGAACAAGCCCTTCCTCGTACATGGAGCAGTCATCGAGGGCAAGGCTCATGGAACCTTCTTCTCAATCGTTCGGCGCCGGCACGACGAGATGGCATCAACACACCCGGCTAACGTGCACGCCAACCTGACAGTCGGCAGAGCTTTCTTGCGAGGAAACAGGCCCCCCTTGCCCCGCGACGCGGCCGACAGAACGGCCAATGACACGAGACGGGACAAGGGAGGGAGGCAAAACTGATCAGCGCTCGATGCCCTCGTCACGACGAGCAGTCTTCGTCCGGAGTACCGCGTCCGAGCGCTGACCAGCTGGGAGCTGCACAAGCGATCCTGGCTGTTTTGGCGTCGGGGTGGCGAGCCGCATATCGCGTCGTAGTTCCTCGAGCTCGGCCGTCAGTACGGTCTGCGCTCCGTCCTCGCCGCGCATCTCGCGGTTGATTCGCTCGACCTCCCACTTCGCCGTTTGTAGCGCGTCGGTGTGCTTGAACGGTTGCTTCAGGGCGTTGGCTGCTTCCCGGTACTCTTGGCGCGCTTCCTCCAGCTGACGCTCACGCTTCACCACCTCATCGGGCAGGCGCGTGACCTGGTTCTCGAGGCGCTGGATCACACCCACGGTCGGGAAGAGAGCGTCATTGCGTTTGAGTTCCACCGCGACGCCAGGCGCGCCCTCGATCGGCAACTCGACGCGGGACGCACCCATCTCAACCATGTTCGCTTGGCCCTGAATAAACCTGATGTCATGGCCATTGATGGAGGCCATCACACCAAGGTCCTTCGACCCCTGGATAGGGGGTCGTCCTGCTGCGTTCCTGTCCGCCCAAGTGCGCAGCGCTTCCACTGCGTCGGCGCGCTTGTCGACGGTCCTACCGTTGATGGTCATGCGGAAGGCATCACCGCCAATGTCGGGCGTTGTGCGTGCGGCGGCTTCCTTCAGTGCGGGCAATTCAGCAGCCAAGGCTTTTCCTCGGACGATGGCGCTGTCTTTGCGTCGGCTGAGCGCTGCCTGGTTGCGGTGCCAGCCGCGCTCGAGGCGCTGCAGGCGGGTCAGTTCCTGGTCGGCTTTGGACTTCTCCAGAATGAGCGGGTTGCCGCTGGAGATGGCTTTGACCTCCGCGAAGGACAGGGTGTTGTCACCGACGTCCTCGATCTCGCGGACGTCGAGGCGGCCGCGCATGATCTGGTCGATGAACTTGCTCTTGCGCTCCAGCGTCTGCCACATGAAGGTGTCGAATGATCCCTTGGTGACCACCTGCGAGATGCCGACCTCGGGGTTCTGATTGCCTTGGCGGATGATGCGGCCGTGACGCTGGGAAACGTCGGCCGGCCGCCATGGTGCGTCGAGGTCGACCAGGTGCACGGCGCGGGCCTGCATGTTCGTACCCGTACCCATCTTCTGTGTCGATCCGATGAGGACGGCGACGTCCCCTGTCCGGCAGGCCTCGAAGAGCCGACCTTTCTCGGCGTCGTTCTTTGCCTCGTGCGCGAAGCGCACCTTGTGCTCGGGCACGCCTCGCTGTACCAGGTCCTCGCGCAGCTGCCCGTACACGTTCCACTTGTCTGAGGGAGTGCCGAGGTCGCAGAACACGATCTGCAGGGCGCCCGGCGTCGGGTGCGCATCTTTCGTCTCCGGGTCGAGGTAGACGCGGTCCTTGGTCTCCTCGTACACCTTGGCCACGAGGTCCGCCGTCGCACTGATCTTCGTGGCTCCGACGAGGGCGTCCAGCTCCGGGTCGACCAGGCGCATGTCGAGGGCGGCCTTGCGTCCGTCGCTGGAAATCTTCAGCATGTTGTCCTCGGTTGGATCGACCAAACGTGCCTGGATCTTCTCGGCGCGGTCCGCGATGTACGCGATGTACGCCTCGAGCTCGATGGACGGCTCAACGGTGACCATGCGGGGCAGGCGCCTGCCGTCCTCGCGTTCCTCAATGTCGGGCACGGGCAGCTGCAAGTCCTCGGCGGTCTTCACGTCCGCGAAGGTGTGGAACATCTTCAGCAGCTCGGGCACATTCTGGAACTTCGAGAACCGTTCCTTCATCTTGAAACTGTCGCCGCCGGCGACAGTCATCTCCATCTCGGTGACAACCTGACCGAAGGTCGCAGCCCACGTGTCGAAGTCGTTGATACCGGCCTTCTCCAACAGGTCAGGGCGCAGGTAGCGCTGCATCACGTACATCTCGGTGACACTGTTGGCGATCGGCGTAGCGGTCGCACCGGTGATCACCCTGTCACCGTGGGTGTCGCGGAGGTACTCGACCTTGGAGTGGAGGTCTGAGGCGCGGTTGGAGCCGTCGATCGCGGCGTCCTGAATGTTTGAAGCGGTCGAGAGGTTCTTGAAGTCGTGCAGCTCGTCCACGATGAGGTAGTCGATCCCGGTCTGCTCGAAGGTCAGCCCTGGGTCGATGGGGTGTTCGAGGAGGCGTTTAATCTTCTCCTCCTGAGCTTGCAGCCGGCTCTCGAGCTTCTTGACGCTCATCGCCTTACCGCCACTTGCGAGTGCACGCTCCTTCGCGGCCAGAATCTCCTGGCGCATGCGCTCAACCTCGCGGCCGCGGTACTGCGATTCCGATTCGGTCGACAACGGAATCCGCTCGAACGCGGTACGGGTCATGATGACTGCATCCCAGTCATTCGCGGCCGCCCGTGCAACGAACTGTCGGCGCTTGTCGCCGGCAAGGTCCGCCGACGACGCGGCAAGAATCTGCGCCTGGGGGTAGATCTGCAACCACTCGCGGGCGAACTGGTCGAGCATGTGGTTTGGCACCACGACAGCAGGTTTCCGTGCCATGCCCAGTCGCCGCAGCTCCATCGACCCCATGACCATCTCGGCGGTCTTACCCGCCCCGACCTCGTGGAAGAGCCCCACGGATGGCTCGGAAATCATGCGCGCCACGGCGGCGCGCTGGTGCGGCCGAGGGTGCCAGTCCTTGACGAGCCCGGGCAGGGTGAGGCGTTCACCTTCGACGGTGTAGTCGCGCAGCACAAGCGAGTTGAACCTACGGTTGTATTCGTCGGTGAGGGCGATGGCGCGGTCTGCGTCCTCCCACACCCACTCCCCGAAACGGTCCTGCATCAGCTGGGCCTTCTCCTGCGCTGATGCCGTCTCGACAGGGTTAAGGATGCGGCGCTGGCTCTCCGGGTCGGGGTCCGGGTCGGTGACCTGGACTCTGCGTTGCTCGAGCAGGCACTTGAAGATTTCGCCCGCCGGCATCCGCTCGGTACCCCAGTCGTTGCGCACGGTGAAGCTTTGCCTGTTCGCCTGGACGTCCCAGTTCGCGCCGGTCACCCGGTCCACGCGTGCCTGCCGATCCCGCGTAATGGTTTGCAGGAACTCCTGGTGGACGTCGGCTGAGATCCAGATGGACCCGATACGGGCCTCAATCTCATCAGCGCCCAACGGCAGGGGCATAACTGCCTTCAGGTCCTCGACGTTGCGGAGGAATCGCTCATCCTCGGCCGCGGCGACGGTGGCGATGTCGAGCTTTTCCCGAATGTTGCCGCTGAGGTACTCGGCTCGCGTTTCCATGACCCCGGGCTCACCGGGAATGTCGTAGACCAGCTCTCCCAGTGCGTCCCTGGCGGCTACTGGGTCGACGCCGAGCAGATTGGCTATCTCGGTGAGGTCGACTTCACCTCGGGTGTCGAGGGTGACGGCAAGGGCCTCAGCCGGGGTGTCGACACCTCGAATGGGTTGGCGCGGCTGGACCTGGCGGCCGCGCTGCAGTGCTGCCGGGGTTGCTGTCTGGCTGACTTCATCGAACCGCTCCAGAGCAGGGACGATCGGGCCGAAGGGGTCGCTGCGCAGCAGCGCCACCGCTTTCGGCGTCACCCTGGCCATGATGTCCTCGCCGACGTCGTTGACCTTGCCGGTGCGGCGCTCAGTGAACCGGTTGATCGGGCCGAAGGAATCCACGTAGGTGCGGTAGGACTCGCGCAGGTTAGCGCGTTCGGCGTCGAGTTCCGGGGTGTCCTCCACGTTGCTCGCCTCGAGGGTGAGCACGGAACGGGCGAGGTCGCGGAGCCGTAGCAGGGACCGTAGTTCGCGTGCCTGGGTCGCGGGGACTTTCAACGGGGCGATTGATCCATCGATGTCGACCTGCCGGAAGGTGCCGTCCGGCTCGGACATGATGTGCCCGACTTGGAGCTGCTTACCTGCAGGGACGATCGCTACAGACTCGATGACCCGCCCGGCCTGACGCTCTGCCACTCCCCTGCCGGCACCGACGGCGATCAGGGCAAGGTCCTGCAACTGGTTGTGCAGCTGCTCCGGCACGGAGCGCAGGTCCTCGTTGCGCACGGTGAGCGTCGCTGACCCGTACATGCCGTTACCCACCACGGGCTCACCCAGCACCCGCTGCGGGTTCTCAATGAAGTAGGCGTTCATCCGAGCCACGTCCTGGCTCGCGTCGACCTCGGCGTCCTGGTTGTCACCCAAGGACAGGACGCGCGACTCCAGCCACCGTGCGCTCAGTGGTTCTTCGCCCGGGAGTCTCTTGCGGAAGATCAGGACGTCGGTGAGGGCGTCGGTGCCAGCGGCGCGACGGTGTGCACCGGTCGGCAGGCGGACCGCGCCGAGCAAGTCGGCTGTCTCGTGGATTTCACGGCGGGCTGCCGGGTTCTGGGCGTCCATGGTGAACGCGGACGAGATGACGCTGACGACGCCACCGGGTCGGGTGAGGTCGAGGGACTTGATGATGAAGTGGTTGTGCATCGAGTGGTTGCCCGCGTTGTGGCGTGGGTCGTGCAGCCTGGTCTTGGCGAACGGGACGTTGCCGACGGCTGCGTCGAAGTAACCGGTAGGCAGGCGCGTGTCAGCGAAGGACTCGGCGCGAATGTCGGCCTCCGGGTAGAGGGCTTGGGAGATGCCCGCGGTAATCGGGTCCAGCTCCACACCGGTCATGGTCACGGTCTCGGGCGCAAGACCGATGAAGGTGCCAGCACCTGATCCCGGTTCGAGCACGCGGCCACCGGTGAAGCCCAGAGTGTTCAGGGTCTGCCAGAGTTCCGTGGCGAGGGCGGGGTCGGTGTAGTGGGCGTTGATGACGGTCCGGTTCGCGGCCCGGTACTCGCTCTCGCTCAACAGCTCGCTCAGCTCGGCGCGGTCAGCTTCATACTCGGCCCGGGTCTCATCGAACACCTCGGCCACACCTGTGGCGCCCCAGCTCCCCCACCGTGCCAGCACAGAACGCTCCTGTGCTGTGGCTCCGCGGTCCTGGTCCTGTAGCTCGCGCAGGACGCGCAGCGCAGCAACGTTGGCTTGGAATCGTGCGCGGGCACCGGACGGTGCAAGGTCCTCCTGGCGTACCGGAATGAAACGCGAATCAGCTTCAGCTGAAGAAACTACCTCTGGTAGTTCTGATCCATCTCCTGATTCCGGTAGGCGTCCAGCAACTCCCTCTGTGTCTGTGCGATCTCCTTGAACGCTTCCCGGAGTTCCCTCCGCTGGCGATCCACCTCGTCCTCCTCCGTCTCGTCGTCGCCCTCCGTCTCCATCACGTCGGGCGTCAACATCTCCGCCCGAACTATCTCCTCGGCCTGCATCCTCGAGGCGTTCAACCGGCCCACCTTCTGCAGGTACGTCTCGCCCTCCGGATCCGGTCCCGCGATCTGGTACTGCAACTCCCCTACCTGGTTCATCGCTTCCTCCCCCAGCTTCCGGAACCATTCCTCCGGGTCCGGAATCAGGGCGTACTGCGACGGCGCGGTCATCTTCCACGTCTCCTGCGCGAACTTGCCGTACTTGTTCATCGAGAACCTCCTCTGGTGGTGCGAAAAGAAATGCGTCTAGGTCGAGAGTTGCTTGTCCATCAATCTGGTTGCGCTTGCGCGATCGCGCCATCGGGGTCCCCCTGGTGCCGGTGGAATACTGCCCCAACCGTATCTAGCGCCCGACCGATCATCAGGAAGGATTCACGGACATAAGCCTCAGTCCTCTAACCACCACTGGTTTGACCCTTGTAGGCGGCACCAGCGAGACCATCGGTGCGCAGTGCGCGAATGATTGTGGAGCGGTGAACCTTGAACTTCTTGGCGATGGCTTCGACAGTCCACTTTTCCTCCCTGAGCCGTCGCGCTTCCACGACGTCGTGGGGTTGGAGGCGCGGCGGTCGACCGCCCTTCCCCGTTGCGACGGCGAGGCCGGCCTTCGTCCGCTCCCGGATCAGCTCGCGTTCCATCTCCGCGACGCTGGCGATGATGTTGAACATCAGCCGGCCTGAAGCCGTGGTGGTGTCGATGCCCTCACCGAGGGATCGGAACATGACGCCCCGCTCATGCAGTGAGTCCAGGAGTTCCACAAGTCCGCGAACCGTGCGGCCGAGCCGGTCGAGCTTGGTCACCACAAGCGTGTTGCCTGGCTGCAGTGCCCGCAGGCAACTCTCCAGCTCGGGGCGGGTCATCGTCGCGCCGGACTTCCCGCGATCCGCGTAGACGTCATAGCAACCGGCATCAACAAGCTGGCGGGTTTGCGCCTCGAGATTCTGGTCAGTGGTGGACACGCGGGCGTATCCAATCAGGACGCCATCCGGCACCAACCGCGGCTCCTCGACGCCTTCAAGGCGTTCCGGTCGATCCATGTGTCCTCCCCCAATCCGGAGGGTCGCAGAATCCGTCTCACCCTCGCGTTATGACAGTACACGTTTCGCACATGCTTAGAGAGACAAAGTTCGGGGCAGTTTGAGTGTGGCTTCGTTCGCTTGGTGGCGGGGTTTTTGCAGCGCTCCGTGGCGGTCTTGTTGCCGCGATCACGCAGGACTGGCTGCAGGTAGGTGTCGCGGTCTGAACCGAGAGGGGTGCGCCCGGTCGGGGCCGTTTGGATCGCTGCCGCTACGTCAGAGTCCGAAGGCTCCGCCGCTGACGAGGATCACGATGCCGAGGCCGATGAGAACGATGGGGAAGAGGATGTGCTCCCAGCGTTCGAGCACTTCGGCGATCGGGGGGCGGGTGGCGACGAACTTTGCCAGGGCCACCAGGACCGCGACGAGCGCGAGGAAGACGATGCAGTAGGCGACTACTGCGAGAGGTTCCACGCTGAGGAAGACAGGGGTGTAGACGCCGATGTTGTCGCCGCCGTTGGCAAGGGTGACGCCTGCGACTGTCCACACGCCGACCTTCTTGCCGGCAACCTTGGCCTCGTCGTCATCGTCATCATCGTCTCCGCGCCAGGCCTGCCATGCGGCCCAGAGGCCGAGGCCCAGAGGGATGAGACCGAAGTACGGGATGGCTGCCGAGGGCAGGAATGCTCCGGCACCGATGGTCACCAGGACCGCGGCACCGAGGATGCCGGCGAATCCGAGGTACTGGCCGGCCAGAATGCGGGCGGTAGTGCCGCGCTGGCCTGCCCCTCGCGCGAAGAAGAGGGAGAGCACGATGATGTCGTCGATGTTGGTCGCTGCGAACAGGCCCATCGCCTGCAAGACCGAGGTGAGGATCATGCGCCCTCCCCAGCTGCGTCGCATCCGGGAAGCGAGCAGGCGGGATCGATGCACGGGGCGTCTTCGTCCACTGCCAGGGTGGCATCGACCAGTGCCGTCAGCGCCTGCGCCAGGTGCGAATCGGCGATCTCATATCGTGTCCGACGACCCTCGGGCTCGGAGACGACGATCCCGCAATCGCGCAGGCATGCCAGGTGGTTGGACACGTTCGGGCGTGTCAGGTCCAGATCTCGGGCCAGTTCCGCCGGGTAAGCGGGATGGTCGAGCAGGGTCAAGATGATCCGGGATCGAGTGGGGTCGGCCAGTGCACGACCCAGGCGGTTCATCACGTCGAGACGCGAAGCAATAGTCAGCATGGACTGAACTATACAGCGCGCACTGAACACTCGGTCACAGGCGTCAGCCCAGATCGCATGCCCGTAAGGGGATCCTCAAAGGCCCAGTTGCTGGCGATTCACGAATAGTCCTTCGCTTACACCCGTGAGGGACGACGTGTTCCGCACTCATGTGAGAGGGTCTTCCCGTGACTATTGACAGCACGTCTACCGCTCACAGGAACGCAGCACCTCCCCGCTTTGCGGATCCCCGACGAACGGGAACCCTCATCGGGTTGGTCGGGGCGTGCGTTTTCGTGTTCTCCTATACGCCAGGGTTCACCGATGCGTGGTCGGTCGCAGCGCGCATCCTCACCCTTGTTTTCGTGAGTGCAACTCTTTGGTTCCTCTTCGCCGCCCCACGCTTCCTCGGCCCCTTCGTTCCGCCGCGCGGCTGGCACATCGGCGTGTACGTTTTCTGCGTGGTCATAGAGTTCGCGCTGATAGCCGCTGGTGGTCGGTGGCTTGAATCGGTGGGAGAACTGGAGCTCAGGCCGGCGTTGATCGCTCTCGTCGTCGGTCTGCATTTCCTGCCGTTCGCTTGGGCCTTCAAAGAACGCATGTTCTACACACTCGGCGGGTTCCTCGTGCTCATCGGTAGTGCCGGTCTTCTCATCGCCACCGAGACCAGCGCTCTCCAAGCGGCTGTCGGATCCGGACTGGCCATGTCGTTCATTCTGCTCATCTACAGCCTCGGCCTCTTCGCTTCCCGGCGAACGAATGTGAGCACCTGATGCCTCTTGCAAAAACGTGTCCTAGGAGGATCGCTATACGGGGAGGGCTCTGTAATTAGCGAGGCGTTGTAATCACTGAGAAGTGGAGGTTGAAGACGCCACGCGTGACGGCTTCAGCTGTTTCTTCTACCGTTTGCTCAGTTGTGTCGAGGACGTGGCTTTCATAACTGCCTAGGTCTGTGAACTGGTCGTAGAGCGAGAGAATCGGCGCCTCTTCTACCAGGGCATCGGGTGCGTTGCGTTGCTGAGCACGAGTGAGCGATACAGCTCGGGAGGGGCGGAGCACTACGTAGTGCAGGGCTACTTCCAAATGCTCTTGCGCCACTTGTTGGTAATGGTCGAGCATCCACGGCCCTACAACACCGTCGACTACTACCGTGTACCCGCCATCCGCAAAAGTAAAAGCCGTGGCAGCCAGTGCGCGGACGACCGTCTGGTTTTGAGAATCGGAGTCCGGTAAGTAGGGCGCAATGTGCCCCGAGACGATGTACCGCCAGAAATCGTCTGTATGCAGATGCACTGCTTTGGGGTACGTGGCAGCAACGGTTCGGGCTGTCGTCGATTTGCCCGCACCCGGCGGCCCTGACAGGACGATCACCATGTTCTGCATACCTCGAACCTAACCGACCAGGTGATGGAACGGGCGCTGGCTCGGTTCGGGAACAGTTATGCCGCATCGGTACCTGTCAGCGCATTGCTTGTGCGGACGGTCGTTACGGAAGTTCTACTGCTGTCAGCAGTGTGCGGATGGGCGGAAGCTTGGTTCGCGCTGCGCTGCTGGCTTCGTCGACAATGACGACCACGGCGGCAAGTTCTGCTCCGCAGGTGCTTATGAGTTGGGACGCCGCGAAGGCCTGGCTGCCTGTCTCGATCCAATCATCGATGAGCACCACTCGCTGGGAACGCTCGAAGTGGTCCCTTCTGGCCAAGAGGGTCCTGGTATTACCTCGATAGTCTGCGTCGGTGACCTGCTGAACCGTGTCGCCGGGAAACAAGCTTCCGTCCTTCCGGATAGGAGTGAATCCCACGCCAAGAGCGACAGCGACTGCAGGAGCGAGGGCGAACCCACGTGATTCGATACCGACAATGACGTCTGGGCTTTCCTCGCGGGCAAGCTGCGCGAGCCCGCGCACGATCGTGCCAAGTGAATCAGCGTCTCGAAGCATGGTCCAGGTGTCGGCATGCCCGTCTATCCAACAGAAGTGCTTAAGAGCAAGCTGCCGAGCCACCGTGATATCCATCCCGCCTGTCATGAAGTCACTGTATCGACCGAGATCCTCGATCAGCCGACCGTCCGTATGCCGATCCTCCACCGTGTCGTGCGTCGTTCAGAGTGCAGCTAGTGACGATCGGTACCGCAACTCGGTTAGGACGGACTCGCGCATCTCTTGTTCCTTAGTAGTTCCGTCATTGGTCATGCCGGTCCGCTCGTAGAAGCGACGACCGCGGCCATTTGTCTCGAGGACCCAGACGGTAAGTTCGGTGTGTCCGCTATTGCGTAGCTGATTGAGTGCGGCGTTCCATAGCCGACGTCCGACTCCAGTACCAACATGGTCCTGATTCAGGTACAGGGCAGTCACTTCTCCAGTTCGCGTGCTGGCGTCATCGTCACGACTGGTATCCGCGTGGGCGAAACCAACGATGTCCGAGCCGGCCACGGCGACCCAGGGACGCGGAAGCATTTCCTCGTGCACCATTTGATTCCAACTTGCAGCTCTCCGATCAACGTCGAGGCCGTCGAGAATAACGTCAGGTAGAAGTCCGCGGTAGGCCCAACGCCATGCCTGCACGTGTACCTGCGCGAGTGCTTGTATGTCCTGGTCTGCGGTCGGACGGATCTCGATGTTCGTCATGTGCATAGTCAACAGGGCTAGAGGCGCCCGGTGGAGCGTCCTTCATGCGGCGGCAAGTCCATTCGCCCTAGCTAGTCAGCTTTCGCTGCAACGAAGGTTCCAGTCTCCATCGGGGCGGCGAGATTCTCGGACTGGCCCGCCACAATGCGGTTACCTGGTTCTGGTCGGCGTTCGTATCCGCTCCAGTAAGAGGCGTACTCCGACTCAAATCCCTCTACGAACCGCAGCATCTCATTCGGAGGCGCGAAGAGCGCCCCGTGAATCAGGTACTGCGAGCTGGTTAGTCCCGGCAAACCTAACCAGCTGTAAGAAGACGGGGTCGAGAACTGAATCTGCTTGCCGCTTGATTCCATCGTAATATTCGAGCGACCCCAGGCGTTGGTCTGACTCTTAGCCATGAGATATGTCGTTCGGACGCCGCCTATCTGTTCAAGTCGATCGAGTGCGCGGCGTGATCGATCGAGAGCTTCTCTCAGCTCGTCCAAGGATGGCGTTTCTTGTTTAGCGTGGAGAAGGCCGTTTCGCGCTGTCATGATTCCTGAGTCGTTAAGATCGGAAGATACTTGACCCAGTACCTGGATGAATTTTACCTGGGATTCGGCGGTAAGGTCCAGAAAAGGAACAAAATGACTAAAAGGAAACTTCTGGAGTTGAGTTTTGTCGTGAAACTTCGGAAATGAAGACTCGGTCCTTCTGAATCTATCCTCCTTAGCTCTAAGATCCTCCAAATGCTTGGATAGGCGTGAAAATCCTTGAACAATCTGGCTAAGATTTGAATCCAACCTAAGATCGTTATCAGAATTCCTACGGTTTCCCTCGGGGAGCTGGTTGAGGGTTCGAATCGTGAATTGCGTCGCGGCATCTGGATAAAAAACATAGGACTGTTCTGACGTGTGATGATCATTCAACAGGGACCAAGTAAGGAACGTCAATGAATCCATGATGAATTTTTCAAGATTCACGAAGTAGTTGGACGACAGCCCCCGCAATCGTTCTTCGTTCAGTCCGAGACTTGATTCTGCTGTTCTGACAAAACTCTCAAGTTTCTCGTGGTTTCGCCAGTAGTCATCGCGAACATCAAGTCGTCGGCCAAGTGGAAACCCCAACTTCCACAAAAGTGCATCAATGACCTGATTGTCGGGTTGATCAAGTGGAACCTTGAGTTCTCTTCCAGCGTGTTCGGCGTTTTTTTTGCTCGCGAGTACCAATTTTTCTAGGATGAGACGCGGCTCGGAGACCCTCAAGAATTCCTCGAGCCGAGCCTCAGTTGTGTCACCGGGGGTGTCCCGCAGGAGCCATGCCAGCTCCTCGATCTCAGGGGCAGAGTCGCTGTTGAAGAGACCTCGGCTAAGAGCAGAGAGGCGAAGCAGTGGAAGCTGGCGACCGCCTCCAGTGAAACGCACACCATGCTTGCTCAACTGCGCACCGAGCCGCCAGGCTCCAGAGCGGCGCTGTGCGTTCACCTTCGGGCGTCGGATCTCCCCTGCCGGGATTTTGACCACATTATCTCTGACACAAGAATCTACAAGCTTAGCCAATTCGTCGTCGGATTCGGTGAACAGCAATTGCAGCATCTGCGCTCTATCTAAATGCTTGACATGGGATTGGGTAAGACCAGCAATGCCGACTCCTTTTGCGGCCGAAATGGTGCGCCCGGCAGTGAGCTTAGGTGAGCTCTGCAAGAGGGCTCTAAGTTCCCCATCGCTGAATCCGTCGCCTAGTAACTCAGGAATCGTTGAAGAGTTGTTTACCTCATAGCCATTGAGAATGTCCGCCGTGATATCGGACATAAACCCGTTCCACTCCGAAGGCTCATCAGAGATCTGGTCTAGGATTTTATTTAGAGCACGCCTGTTCCGATTCACTCCTGCGTCATAACTTGTGGAGAGTTGAACTCGGTGGATGCTAGGGCATGAATGATCTGAACAGTGCTGCATTGGAACAGTAGTTGTCGCGTACCGAAGGCGAAGGTGGCTGCACTTAATTAAACCGAAAGGCCCTATAAGGTACTTGCCTGCTTGGAAGACGCCCTGCGGTAGATCTTTGAGGAGCTTGAGTGTGTCGTCGTGGCGCAGATAGTCGCGTTCTTCGGTGAAGAGTTCAGCCGCGCGGTCGTATAGGTCTCGTCCGTAGATTAAGGGATAGGAAAGCGCTTTCGACTTGATCTCATTCGAGATGGCAAGTTCCAATTTGTCGAAGTCAAGGTTCATCACGTCGACTAGGGGGTCGATGTGAACCAATCCCAGCAAGGTTAGGACATTCGCTTCCTTGACATTGACTTGTTCTTTAGTGATTAGTTGATCTCGAACTTTACGACCTGAAGCAGATAGCGTGATTGCCCCATTTAGTTCGTCGGATACCTTATAGTTTGACTCTATAATGCAGTCCCGGAGCAGGGACACGAGGTCCGACAAGTCAAGGTAGCGGTCCCGCCAGGTCTTATCAGCGTATCGTTCTGCAAGTTCTAGACGCTTAAGTGGTTTGACCGCCAAAATAATTCCCCTTTTTGCCACTGAGTTCGCAAGTGCTGTTCTAAATCAGACGATGACGGTCAGTGGATAGTTTGTGGTTGCAGACTACTAGATAGGAGCTTGGCTGGTAGTCCGGTATCCGTCCTGCCTCGGCTTGGTGTTTGAGATTTAACAGCGGGCGATCGGTGCCCGTAAGCCGGTCGTTCACTGTTCCTGCTGAGACCTCGAGGGCTGGCCAGTGCCGCCAGGTCGGGGGAGCGGGCGTATGACCGGGACGATGAAAACGGGCGCTGAGCTACCTCAAGTGAAACGGCGACTTGGGTGCGCTGCCGGTCGTGGCTGTCTATCGACCACCGCTGTTGTGGGCGAACAGTCTCCGTCGCCATCACTCGGTGGTGGGTTTCCTGTCGGCGTGCGAAAACGACCGATTGTGGTGGTCTGGTTAGGCTTGGGCCATGCAGATCGCTCCGTTCACTACCGAGTACCGGGAGACCCTTCTAGCCCTGTCGCTCCGTGCTTGGGAACCAGTATTTCCGCTACTAGAACCGGCTGTCCCCGCTTTCGTCTACGAGTCGTTCTATCCGCGGGGTTGGCGAGAGCGGCAGTCCGAGGATCTGGCAATGACTCTCGATGGTGAACCGGAGAACATCGACGTCGTGTTTGTGGACGGATCGCCCGCAGGGTGGGTCTGCACAAGACTTCACCCGGAAGACAACATGGGCGAGGTGTACGTACTCGCCGTCGACCCTCAGCACCAGGGCAAAGGTCTTGGTCGTGTGCTTCTGCAGCACTCAATCGAACGAGCGCGGTCGAGCGGCATGCGAATGATCATGGTCGAGACCGGTGATGATCCGGGCCACGCAGCGGCGCGACACCTATATGAGAGAAGTGAGTTTGAGCGGTGGCCTGTCGCCCGCTACTTCAAGGAGATTATCTAGCACGCCTTTGTAGTCTCCTGAGTCCAAGACCTCTGTCTCGGCCGCCGGTGAATGGTGTGTGCACAAACGACCGTTTAAGAGCCAGTTTTTTTTGTCATTTCTCGAAGTCCTCTGCACTGCAAGCAGCGGGATCCCGGCTTCCGTGCAGGCGAGTGTGAGCATCTGGTTCTCGTACTCGCCTGCACCAGCCTGTGAGTCGCAACGGTAAATGACCGCTTGGACGACCCGTATGCCTAGGGGAGCGCTGAGCTGCACCGTGACCTAGAGGAAGTCAGGCTCATCCAGGTGAAAGGTTCTGGGTCGTAGCCGGCACCGAGAGCAAGCTGTCGTAGGGGGTGACTGTAGGAATGTCCCTGGTATCGGCGGGCAGACTCTCAACAAGGGCACGCAACGTACTCTCCCCGTCAGGATCAGCCTCCGGCTTCTGACCGGATCCGGCGCGGAGGTAGGCGTACACGGTTTCGCGGCTGATGCCGTACTCACGGGCCAATACCGCCTTAGGTACGCCGGCGGCGGCCTTCTCGCACAGTTCGATAGCCCTCTCCGGGCTCAGGGACCGGGAACGTCCCTTATAGGTGCCACGCACTTTCGCCAGGGCTATTCCTTCTCGCTGGCGTTCGCGGATCAGGGAGCGTTCGAACTCAGCGAATGCGCCCATGACGTTCAGCAGCAGGGTCGCCATCGCATTGTCGTCCCCTGTGAACGTGAGCTTCTCGTGCACGAACTCGATCCGGACGCCTTTTGTGGTCAGTCGTCGCACGATGCTGCGTAGGTCCTCGAGGTTGCGGGCGAGCCGGTCCATCGAATGAACGACCACGGTGTCGCCGTCACGAACGAAATCGAGCAGGTCCTCCAGGGCGGGTCGGTTCTGGTCCTTACCCGACGCATGATCGGTGTACTTCCGGTCGAGGGCGACTCCATCGAGCTGACGGAGCGTCGTCTGGTCAAGACTGCTCACCCTGATGTAGCCAACTCGCTGCCCAGTCACCCAAATACCCCTCATCTGTCAGCTTTGACTCTAAGACCTGCGACAACTACTGTCCACAAATATAAAAAAGGAGCCTAATCTGACAGTTTACGCCACAGCGTCTGACGTCCGGTATGGGTGTACCCCAGATCGACAGCAACCCCGCCACCCAGGGCAAAAAAGTTCGCCTCTCTCGTGAAAGTTCACAGCCTCGGGGGGATGTCTTTGAAGTAGCGCGCGATGTGCCACCGCTCGATGACCTGCTCCTGGACGTGGTCCGCGTGCCGGGATTCGTGAATCCCTTCCTGAGCCCGTCATCGGCTGCGAGACACGCACAGGCAGTGGACTCCTACCCGGGGCCCCAATTAGACCAACCACAACCACAAGGTCACTTCCGATGGGTGAAGCGCGGCATCACCTCAGTACTGCAGTGTGAAGCTGTCGTGACCTCTCGGACTACCCGTTGATATGAGAAACGGAGGCCGTCGAAACGGCGGCGAGTATCAGAAGCCCCTTCTTTCCTGCGTCGGGGTCAGGGTCAGGGTCAGGGTCGAGGACGTGGAGGGGTACCGGGTGCAGGCAAGCAGGATTATCAGATGAGGGACGTTACGGTGTTCCTTCTTGAAGATCATGAGCTGGTCCGGTTGGGACTACGAGAGCTGTTGGAAACGCACGGATGCGTGATTATCGGCGAGACCGGGTCCGCCGGAAGCCACACGCCTGATTCCGCTCCTGGCACCTGATGTTTCCATCCTGGATGTGCGGCTGCCCGATGGTACGGGGATCGAGGTGTGCCGGGATGTGCACTCCATCGACCCGTCCCTATGCTGTGTCATCCTGACCAGTTACGACGATGACGTGGCGGTACGCGGTGCGGTGGTGGCCGGGGCTTCGGGGTACATCCTGAAGGAGATCCGTAACTTCGATCTGGTCGGGAAAGTCCGTCGGGCCGCTGCGGGAGAGTCTTTGTTCGAGCCGGGGATGAGGGAGCGCATCATCGCCGGGCTGCATGAGGCGCCGGGGGACGATGGGCGACTTACCCGCCTGACGACGCAGCAGAGAAGAGTTTTGACGCTGGTTGGGGAGGGCCTGTCGAACCGGCAGATCGCCGTTGAATTGTTGCTGGCCGAGAAGACCGTCAAGAATCACGTGTCCTCGATCCTGGCGAAACTGGGCTTTCAGCGTCGATCCCAGGCCGCCGTCTACATCGCCACCGTCATCGACTTCTCACCGGCCGCTAGGCAATGAGCCCGTCCGGTAAACGGTGGGGGCCGGGTGTCGGGGTTATCAGGTGGTGTCGTTGATGAGCCACCAGATGCCGTCCAGGGTGTATCCGCGGTGCTGGGTTCGGCTGGCGGTATGGGCGTGGTCGGCTCGCATGGCGACACCCGTGTAGGCCCAGTCCTCGATGGTGGCCTGGCTGTCGGCGGCGTAGCGGGCCCACAGTGCGTCGTGCCTGTCGCGGGGGAGCCGGATGATGGCCCCGTACGGGCCGCGGAAGTCGTCCTGGGGTCCCTCGAAGCGGATCGTCAGGTAACCGTATCCGGCCTGGACGGACTCCAGGCGTAGTCCGCTCATCCGAGGGCATTTCGCGAATGCGTCCTTCGCGGCCCGGACGTAGTCCTCGGGCTCCGGGCCGGGCTCCGGGCCGGGCCCCGGGCTGGTCTGTGGGCCGAGCTGCGGGTCTGGTTCTTCCATACCGATCAGTGTCGCTCACCGCTTGATCCGGGGTAGGAACCGACCCGAGGATTTGCTCCCGGCCGGCCGTAACTGTAGGAAGGAGAGCCTCATCATCTGTCAGGCCAAGGGCGTGCCCGAAGGCACATGGTGGCCGGGGGCCTTAGTCGAGGTTGGTTTCGCTCCATAATGGGTGCATGGGGATGGATCAAGTACATCGCAGGGTACGACGCCGGATCTCGGGGATCTCGGGGATGTCAGGGATTTCGGGGTGGTTGGGGGTGCATCGGGCCGCTGTCCCGGCACTGGTGGTGCTGCTGGTAATTGTCGTGGCGTGGACTGTTGGTGCCTATGGCGGGCTCGGGTATCTGCAGGACGCATCCTCACCGATGGCGATCCTGGGCGGTCTGTACCTGATGCTGGCGGGGATGGGCGTATCCGTTGTCATCGCTGTCGTCGCTGTGCACTATCTCATCGGTCACTTCTCACAGTTTAGGGAGCCTCTGGACCGTCCTTGAACAGGGGGTGCCGGTATCTGCAGGTGACATCGGTTCGTCGTGAGGTAGTGGCTGACGGGGCCCGCCTGAGGGGTTGGTCGAAGAAGCGCGCGGATGGGCCCGTTGGCAGGGTCGGTAGGGTCGGTTGGGTCGGTGGGTGTTGATAGGCTCGGAGCTGTCTGTCGGGATGAGGTCAAGCAGCTGGCCCCGCTCAAGGTTTGTACGATGATCGGCACCCGTTTTCATGTCTCGTCCCAGGCTTCCGCGTCCTTCGCCTGATCCTGCTGCAGCACACACTTCTCAGGGATCCTCCAGTGGCAGGCGTGGCACGCCACCGGGCGGTGCGGTCCCCCTCGCTAATCGTCCGCCACCATCTGGTACCCCAGCTCCTTCACGGAGGCCAGGACCTCAGAGGGCTCCGGTATCCGACAACGCCGCATTAGAGGGGCCTAGGCCCCTCCTGGATCAGGTGGGTGCCTTCGCGTACATCATCGACACGGCGATGCTGACCTGGGATGAGGGGATGTACGCGATCCACGGGTATGAGCCTGGGGACATCGTGCCGACCCTCGAACTTGGGTTCGCGCACGTGGGGCCCGCCTACCGCGAGCAGGCTCGGGCACTAGGAGATGAGGCCCTGACCGCCGGCGGAGCGATTGCTTGGTACTACACGCTGATCGATGCGCGCACCCGGCCCCGGCGGGTCCTTGCGATCATCGACCCGCTCGTCGAGGACGGCAAGGTTCGCGGGATGCGGGGATTCCTGATCGATATCACCGCCCCCGTGCGTGATGAGACGGCGATCGCCGCTAATACTGCGGTGGCCCGTTCCGCCGAGAAACGAGCGGTCATCGAGCAGGCCAAAGGAATGCTCATGGTCACCCAGGCCATCAGTGCGGATGAAGCCTTTGCCCGGCTTAGCCAGTACAGCCAGCGCGTCAACCGGAAGATCAGCCTGCTCGCCCAGGACATCCTGGACGCCACAGCAGATCCCCTGATCCTGCGGACCCTCACCCGATCAATCTGCGCGGGCCCAGACAACAACCCGTGAACCCGGTGACCGCCCGACAGCGGGTAATAGTCGGTGGCAACTTTCTGGTCATACTATTTTCCGGCCGGGTTCTGACCATGGGACGGCGGTCTATGGTCAACTAGTAAGTGCACTTACCGTTCCGGTCAAGAAGCCGGCCGGAGTGAGTGCCCCAATGGTGCCCGGGCCCGCTGTGAGGGTGCCCGGGCACCTTCGCGGGCCACGTCATCGCGTCTTTATGTCGGTGGCTTCGCTTGGCTCGGCTTCTTATGTCCGGCTGTTCCGGATGCGGATACTTCGAAACGTTTGCTGACGTGAGTCAGGGTCGGGCTAGAGGTGCCGGTGACACAGTGCGGTCGTCGTCGGCTGCGTCGCCCCCCGATGCGGTGATGACGGCAATCAGAAAGGGCCGGAGCGCGTTCAGGGCCGCATGCAACCGATCATCATGTAACTGATCATCGTGCAGCTGATCATCGCCTGACACGCCGCTGATCTCATCATGTCCGGGTGCCTCACGATCCCGGGGGCAAGCATGGTTCCCGTGCTTTACAGGACGAGCCCGACGACGGCGACCGTTGTGGTCCGCGTGGTCCGCGTGGTCTGTCTGGTCTGTTTGGTCTGCAGTCGCTGTCAGGTGGCGGGCGGCGGCGAGGACCAAGCGTCCCCGGTTGGTGATGTCAACCGTGAGGTAGTTGCGGTGCCCGCTGGGGTACCGCGTGACCCACCCGTACTGTTCGAACCGGCTCAGGAGATGTCCGATGGTTTGCGGTCGCACATACAGCAAGTGGGCCAGACGGGCTTGTTCCATCGCGCCGCGGCGTTCCAGGTCTTCCAATGCGTACAAACCCGTGGGGGTCAACCCGATGTGCTGCAGGGCGGTGGTGTCCCGGGTGCTGAGCTTCCGCGCCGCGACCACCAACACATGACTCGTCTCGAGCGAGATCATGATCCGAATACCAACCCTAGGCGAATTGTCGATCGTCGCACCGCTGAGGACCGGACCACAAACGGGCGGACCACGAACTAGTGACCCACGTGCGGGCGGACCACGAACTGGTGACCCGCGTGCGGCCGGACCACGAACTGGTGACCCGCGTGCGGTTGAACTTCGTACACGGGATTTCCGTCCTTTCTGCCGTGTATCTTGTGGTTACCCGGCCGTTCCATGCTCGAGTTGACGGCGAGTTGACGGCGAGTTGACGGCGAGTTGACGGCACGTTGCCGGCACGTTGACGGCACGTTGACGGTAGGTCGCCGGTTCGAGGCCGACTGTGCTCCCGTGGGCCGGTAGCGGTCGCAAAGGACTTTTCGCATGAAGGACTGTGCGCGCAAAGAGCGGTCCTGGGCGTGACGGGGCTGGGCCGGGTATGAAGGATGCGGGCAGGGCACGAACGTACCCTGCCCGCATCGCCGGTAGGGTGCCGGCGGGTGGGTCAGATGCGGTGCGCGCCGTCGGGCTTGCCGGGGCTGCGCTGACTGGTCTGGCCGGCTTGGTTCTTTGCCTGCTGGGCCTTGTTCTTCAGCTGCTGACCGGCTGAGGGTGCGGCATCGGCGTGGGCCTTGATTTTCGGTGCTTCTTCCTCGGCCTTGTTCAGGTAGCCTTCCCACCGTCGGGACATCGGGCCGATGAGTCCGCCGCCGACACCGACAACGATCACACCCACGATGGCGGCTAAAACAGCGATCAGGATGGGGGTGGTCACCGTGGTGGCGATCTCAACCTGGTTCAGGGCGGCGATGATGCCGATGCCGAGGATGAAGACGCTGGCGATATTGGCAAGGACCTTGCCGTAGGACAGGCCACCGAGCGCGTTCTGGATGAGGGACTTCACGGCCGCGGCGATGGCCGCTGCGATGACGACGATGACGATCGCGACGATGACCTTCGGCAGGAACGCGATGATACCCGCGAGTAGGTCGCTGACCGGGTTGGGCCCGAAGACACCGAACGCGAACTGAAGGACGAATAGGACCAGGAAGTAGTAGACGATTTTCGAGACGATGTCGCTGGCATCGAGGGTGGACTGGGCGAGGGCCTTCTTCACGCCGCCGCGCTCCACGGCACGGTCGAAGCCGACCTTCTCCAGGAGCTTGTCCAGGGCCTTCGCGATGACCTTCGCGATGATCAGGCCAACGATCAGGATGACGAGGAACAGGACGAGCTTTGGCACGAACTCCACCACCGTCGCCAAACCGGTTCTGAGTGTTTCTTCCATAAGGTACTCCTTCAAAGAATGGGTGCTACGGGACGTGGTGCATACGACGCCGCCACATAAGGGATCTCCGTACGAGGGCCATCGTGTGAGGCGTACCGGGCGATCACGTCATCGGTCATCATGACAAGCTAAGTGCAAGGCTACTTATTATCAGCCTGCTTAGATAGTGTAGGCGTACGGAGTGCACGGCAAGCAGGCTCCTCCAGCTGACGTCCGTGCAGTACGGGATGTCCGCGCAGGACTTCAGCCTGATCTTGATCAGCGCCGTACCGCGACGCCTTCGCTAAACCATTTTCGACAAGGGAGCTCTACATGATTTCGCAGAACGATATTGACGTCATCCTCTCCGGGCGTAGCACCGTCCTGGACACCCAGGGCGCGAAGATCGGCTCGGCCGGTCAGGTGTATCTGGATGATCAGACCGGTGAGCCGAGCTGGGTAACTGTCAAGACGGGCCTGTTCGGCACCTCTGAGTCGTTCGTGCCCCTGCAGAACGCGAGCCTCGCCGGGGACGATGTGTCCGTCGCGTACACCAAGGACCAGGTCAAGGACGCACCGCGGATCGAGGCCGACGGCAATCTCAGCCCCGAGGAGGAGGACCGCCTTTACCGCCACTACGGCCTCACCAACCCTTCCGGGCAGGGCACTGCAGACAACACCGCCGGTACCACCACGGGCATGACCGGCACCGGGCGCACCGACCGGTCGGAGGCACGGGGCACGGTCGGGCGCGACACGTCCGGTCCGACGACCGATGATGCGATGACCCGCTCCGAGGAGCAGCTCCACGTGGGCAAGGAGCGCCGCGAGGTCGGGAAGGCACGTCTGCGCAAGTACGTGGTGACCGAGAACGTGACCAAGACCGTCCCGGTCCAGCACGAAGAAGTCCGTGTCACGCGCGAGCCGATCACCGACGCCAACCGCGGTGATGCCCTGGACGGGCCGGCGATCAGCGAGGAAGAGCACGAAGTCGTCCTCCACGAAGAGCGCGTTGTCGTGGACAAGGAAGCCGTCGCCGTCGAGCGGGTCCGTCTGGACACGGAGACCGTCACCGAGCAGCAGGAAGTCTCTGACACTGTTCGCAAGGAACAGATCGAGATCCTCGACGACACCACCAATAACCCCGGCACGAAGAACAAGCGCTAACGGAGAGCACGCGTTAACGGAGAGCACGCGCTAACACCGCACGCTCGACCATCAAGAAGGCCCGTACGGTCCCTGCGCCAGCAGGACCGTACGGGCCTTTTCTATGCTGGTGCTGGTGCTGCTGCTGATGTTTGTCGGGATGTGCGGTTAGGAGCCGTAGTTCTCGAAGATGAGATCCTCGGTCGACTTATCCCACTGCATCGCGCTGGCGTGCTGGATGAGGCGGGCCACCGTGGATGCTTCATCGGCAGGAACTACGAGGAGGTGCTCTTCCACCCCGTCATCGAGGGTGAGTTCGAAGGTGTAGGAACCGGGTTGGTTCTCTCCGGTCGTGCTGCGGACCACATCGACACTGGTGACCCGACGGATATTCTTTCCCTGGCCTGCTGGCATGCGCTGTTCCTTTCATGATCGCCACCGTGATCATTGTTGCGGTGGCGGGAGTGGATAGCTGCTGCTACGGGTGACACCTCGCGCCGGCGGTGCGTTCGCGAAGACCACCGGCACCCCCGCAACACTCTCAACGCTACTGATTGATCAGTAGGCTGACTAGTTCTCAGGGCGGGTTGACTCCCGATGCGGCAGACCCGTCGAGGCGGACACGGCGGGTTAGGGGTGTGCTTCCGCGGCGGGATTACTCGTGGCCGGATCACCCGTGGTTGGATCATCTGTGGTCGGGTCCTGGGTATCGGGGTCCAGGCTGTGGTGTCTGGGCGCGACCAGGGATCGTTCCGTGAGCAGGGTCGGGTTGATCTCGGGCAGCTCCGGCAGCACCGGTTCGCCCGCCTCGTTCTCGGGGAGCGTGCTGGGGCCGTGGCCTTGTTCGTCCATGAGGGTGTGGGTTTCGGCGAGCAGGATCGCTTCATCGGTGATGAGGTGATCGGATTCGGCGTTCCAGGCTTTGATCCCGGCCCAGGCCACTGCGGTGAGCGGCACGGCGAGGATCGCACCGATGATCCCGGCGAGAACTGTGCCGGCCGTCAGGGCGACCAGGATCACCAGGGGGTGCACGCTGAGGGTGTGGCCCATGACGACTGGCTGCAGGAAGTTTCCCTCGAGCTGATTGACGAGGATCACGACGCCGAGGACGATCAGGGCGGTGACCGGCCCGTTGGTTACCAGCGCCACCACGGTGGCCAGGGCCCCGGCCAGTGTTGCCCCGACCAGGGGGATGAATGAGCCGATGAAGACGATGATCGCCAGCGGCAGGGCCAGCGGGACCTGCAGGATGACCAGGGCCGCACCGATGAAGAACGCATCGACGGCGGCGATGATCGCGGTGCCGCGTACGTACCCGCCGAGGACGGACAGTGCCTGATCCCCGACCCGGCGTGCCTTGACCAGGCGCACATCCCGAAAGAACCTGAGGATGAACGCCCAGATCTTCTCCCCGTCCTTGAGGAAGAAGAACAAGATCACCATCATCAGAAGGCTCCCGGTGAGGAAGGTCGTCGCCGCACTGAGCCCGGCCAGCGCCGTCGTGCCGGCCGTGCTGCTCGTCGCCAGCCCCACCACTGCCTGCCGGGCCGCTTGGAGCTGGGCGTCGCTGACAGGGATCGGGCCGTTCTGGAGTGCATCGAGCAGCTGATCAGCGCCCTGCACGGCCTTCAGGACCAGAAGATCCGTCTGACCGATGACCGCAACAACGACACCGGAGCTCACCACGCCGACCCCGATCAACAGGCACGTGAACGCCGTGGCCGTCGCCACCGAACTGGAGCATCCCTTGCGCCGCAGCCAGGACACGAACGGGCCGATCGCCGAAGCCAGAATCAGCGCCAGCAACAACGGGATGATCACCAGGCGCACCTGAATCAGCGCGAACACCAGCACCGTGCCCAGGAGCATGACCAGCAGAACCTGAAGAGACCGGCCCGCGGCCCGCCCCAAAGCCCCCTCCCAGAGGAACGACCCGGAACCCCGGTTCAGGGTGCCACTCTGCACCATAAATGACCCCACGAACCTATCCCTTCACCCGGCCGACCAGCAGCACGCAAGTGGCCCCTACGAGAGGGGAATCAGGTGTGCTGGGCCGACTGCACCCAGAAATAACAGTAGGCTTACTATCGTGGCGGTACCAAGTCCCACCGCGCAAGCAGCACCACCTGCACGCGAGCACCCGCACGGAGCGCACCCAATGGAACAGCGCACAAGCTGCTACGGGCCATCCGCGGGTGCCACCACGCACAAGGAGGACCTCAGTGGCGCTCCGCATCCTGCGCGTCAATGCCAGATGCTGCCCATGGTCGTGCGCGAAGAGGTCGGGGCGCCCTTACAACTAGTAAGCATACTTAGCTATGATGGTGGGACTTAGGTGACCTATCAGCTGCCGGAACTCTTCAAGGGGGTTCGTCGAGGCAGCACCATTGACCGTCAAGAAGTGGTGGTTAGACGAAATAGGCACCTTCAACGAAAAGGACTTGTCATGGCGACAGAACACACCTCGGGAGCCAGCACTCCCAGGAACCGGCGCGATGATGTCGTGGCCGCGCAGAAGGAACGCTTCGGCGGCATCAAATTCGGGTCCGCGTTCTTCGGCTGGCTGACCGCGATCGGGTTGACCGTCATCCTCAGCGCCCTCGCAACGGCGATCGGCGCCGGCGTGGGAGCCGCGAACACCAACGGGGCCTCGGACGCCGCGAATCAGGCCACCGAGAACGCCGAAACCATCGGGATCGTCAGCGGGATCGTCCTGGCGGTCATCCTGTTCCTCGCCTACTACTGCGGCGGGTACGTCGCAGGCCGCATGGCGCGCTTCGACGGCGCCAAGCAGGGCCTGGCCGTCTGGTTGTGGGGCATCATCATCGCGATCGTCCTGGCGATCCTCGCCGCGGTGGCTGGAAGCCAGTTCAACGTGCTGTCCACCCTGAACGGTGTCCCGAGCATCCCCGTCGACGGCAGCCTGCTGACCGCCAGCGGACTCATCGCCCTGGCGATCGCCGTCCTCGTCCCGTTGATCGGGGCGATCCTCGGCGGGAAGGCCGGCATGCACTTCCACCGCAAGGTCGACCAGGCCGGCATCGACCACCAGGCCGGCATCGACCAGCAGTATCGTCGCGGGAACTGATGGGACACCCTCACCCACGCGCGGAAGATCATCTGAACGGACCCTTCCTCGCCCTGGACGCCCACGCAACGGGAGGCACCCGATTCCACGACGAAACAGGACATACCGTAGCGTGGGTCAAAGCCGACATTTTCCCGCCCGTGGGAACCACTGTCATCCTCCCCGATGGCAGCACCGTGCACGTAGCGGGTCTGTCCCTGGATCTCAGTAGCGAGGACCAGATCGCCCAGATCTCGGTCCACCTCGGCGCAGCCCCCACTCCGGGCCACCCAACACCGGGACACTCGACAGCGGACCACTCGACAGCGACCCACTCGACGGCGACCCATGTGAGAGCGGGTCTCTCCGACGCTGTTCCGGCAACACGCCTGCCAGCCGCATAAGGGACGAAACCATGCAGAGGGCTGGCCTGGGCGTGCCCACGACATTACGCACCGGCAGCGGAGCCCCTTTATCCTCTGTCCTCCCCGGGACGTCCCGGGCAGGACAGAGGACGCATCTCCTGAGTCGAGGGATGCGCCTCCTGGTGGTGGTGCTACTGGTTCCCGCCTGTACCAGCGAGACCGGAACCCCCGGGCCCGACACCATGAGCCGTGAGCAGATGGTGACGTACCGGACGGGTACGGATGCGCTCTGGTACATCACCATCAGCGGCGCCGGGCACGAGGACATCGACATTGATGCCAAGCGTTGCATCATGGACCCTGCGATTGCCGAATGGTGGCCATCACCGGGCACTCTTTCCTCGGATCTGAGTATTGTGCTGCCGCCCCACGCCACCGAAGACGACGCGCAGAGAATCGTGGGCTGCTTCCAGGAAGAGCTCCCCGAGAACGCACTGACACTCACTCGTCCCGCGAACTAACAAGCCGGAAAGCGTTGACCGATCAACCCATTCCCTGCCCGCTTGCAGGCGACCACCTCAACGACACGCCGGTCACCTGCTTAGCCGGCACCGGCTCCGGTGCTCAAGCAAACCGCCAGACCCGGCAGCACCTCACCGGATATGCCTCAACGAGCACCTACACACCGTCACACGCTCTCCACCAACGCCATCCAGCGCATCTTTACGGGGCAGGCGGGGAAATGGTCAGACCCCGACCGGTTTGATGGTGACCACCAAAACCGGCCGAGGCCTCACCCAACGATAAAAGCATCGCGCTGCTCAGCCAAGCCCAACGCTGAACACGCCCACACAGACAGACACAGAGACGGGACAGGAGGGACTGTCTGAATAACGGTGTGTGAGGGTCCGGCCTGATCCGAGAGGAGATGGCCGTGAACGACTTCACGACCGAAGCATCAGAGGCGATGATCGATCCTGTGACAGGAG
>NZ_JBTNDI010000018.1:0-44476 GCF_054511075.1 Arthrobacter sp. TMS2-4 | reverse complement strand
CTCCTGTCACAGGATCGATCATCGCCTCTGATGCTTCGGTCGTGAAGTCGTTCACGGCCATCTCCTCTCGGATCAGGCCGGACCCTCACACACCGTTATTCAGACAGTCCCGGTGGCGGGGTTTCTCACGCGTGGTCGGCGGGGTTATGCCGTCCTGGGCAGTGAGGGTGATCGCTTTTGGGACGCTGCGGGGGGCTAGTGCGGTGCGGTGTTGCGTGCCCGTGTGCGGCCAATACCGGGCAGGAAGCGACCGACCTTTGCGGTGTAGCGGGCGTAGGCGCGCTGGTGGGCGCGGTTCAGGTAGGGCTCTTCGACGAGTCTGACCTGAATTTCCACGGCGAGGAACAGGCAGGCCAGAGCAGTTGCGCTGACCAGGGTGGGGACCATGATCGCGATGCCGGTCATGGCTGTGAGCATGGCCGTGAAGATGGGGTTGCGGACCACGGCGAACAGGCCGGTGGTGACGAGGTCGGTGTGTTCGGTGGCGTCGACGCCGATGCGCCAGGAGGCGCCCATCCCGCTTTGGGCGGCCAGTGTACCTAGGAAGCCGATGATCGCGATGCAGGTTCCGGCCCAGGCGAGGCCGGGTAGCCGGGGCGGGACGACGACGCCAGCGAGGGCCAGGGCGGGACCTGTGGCGCCGAGCACCATGGCTGCGATGAATAGGATGCCGCCCCACCACTCGAGGGACCCGGGTTTTCCGCTGATGCCTTGGAAACCGGTGGACCCGGTTCTGCGCCAATGGATCCAGGACCGGATCCCGAATGTAGCGCTAACGCCGATGACGTAAAGGACCAGCGCGAGCAGTGCTACTGCCTGGAGGGACATGGGTGGCCTCAATTCCATTAACTGCACGGGGCTGGGTGGGTTTACGGAGGCGCCGGGGCGGTTAGCAGTGGCCCTAGGTGACACGTGAAGGAAGCGGAAGAACACGGACACGGCGACAGCGATGCATGTCAGGACGATGATCGGTCCGACCCACGCAGCGAGGCCGCGGGTAAGGGCGACGGGGGCTGGAACGATCGCGTGGACCATGTTGCGGACAGTGGTGAGGGTGAAAAGGGGGATCATCGCCGCCCACACGACCATGCAGTAGAGACAGAGGATGTAGGTATCGAACAGGGTCTGACTCCACAACATCGCAGGACTGTTGACCCGTCCGATAAGGAATTGTGGGATGGGGCTCGGAGGGGGAGGGAGTCAGAGTAGGCGTGGTGCGTATGCTTCGGCGAGCCGGTCCATCAGGGCGTCCATGTGGGCGTCCACGACCCGACGTGTGGAGTCGGAGTCATGCCAGGCGATCATTTCTCTTGCTCCCTGGCTGAACGGGGTGGTGGCGGTGAATCCGGGAACGAGGGAACGGATTTTCGTGTTGTCGAAGATCATCGTGTGCGATTTGTCGCCTAACAGGCCAGCACCCCATTAACTGTCGGCTTCGGCGATGGATTCTGAGGCGACGTGGACCAGGACGGGGTCCGGGACACCGGCAGCCGCCGCGACCTGGGTATAGATCTGATTCCAGGACGGCGTCTCCTGGCCGGTGATGTGCACAGCTTCACCGATCGCGGAGGTATTTCCCAGCAAACCTGTGAACCCTTGTGCGAAATCGCGGCTGTGGGTGATCGTCCACAACGAGGTTCCGTCTCCGGGCACGATGACGGGTCGCCCGGCGCGCATGCGTTCGACAACTGTCCATCCTCCGTCGAACGGGATCAGGGTTTCGTCGTAGGTGTGAGAGGGACGGACGATCGTGATGGGGAATCCCTCTTCGCGGTAGGCCGCAGTGAGGAGGTCCTCACACGCGATCTTGTTGCGCGAATACTCCCAGAAGGGATTCTTCAACGGAGTAGATTCCAGTACGGGCATGTGTGTAGGCGGTGTCTGATAGGCCGATGCTGAACTGATGAAGACGTATTGTCCGATGCGTCCGGCGAATATCTCGATGTCCTGCTTCACCTGCTCGGGAGTGAAGTTGACCCAGCTGACGACGCAGTCGAAGTTGTGACCACTTACAGCATCGAGGACGGCCTGCTTGTCTCGGGAGTCCGCCACTAACGTGGTGACACCCGCGGGTACCTGACGCAGAGTGTTGATTCCACGGTTGAGTAGATAGACATCCATCCCTGCTTCTACTGCCTGTTTCGTACAGTGGGCGCTGATGATTCCGCTGCCGCCGATGAAGAGTACCTTCAGTCCCTGCACAATTTACTCCTGGTGATTCGGTTGACTCCGCCTGCGATAAGTCCGCTCACGATTCGTCGCGGGCCGAGCCAAGCGAGGATGTGTCGGATTCACCGCCGGCTAGTCGATGTAGGGATAACGCTAGGTACTTAGATGCAAAAGCAACAGCCGTGGCCAAGTGCTGGAAGGAATTTTCCCTCCAGCTGCCGCGAGGTGAGGCTGGTTCACTAAGCTCTGCGGGTCCGCCAATCCGGAATGGAGTGATAGGTCGGGGACTTTCTTTCGCGGCGCAGGGGTAGGGGCTCAGTGGAAGGTTGAGTTCCGGTTCGTAGTCGGGGCTGCTGTAGACGATCGAGTCACGATGTTGATAGGGAGCTCGGTCAACGCGGGTAGTGAGCCACTGCTGCCTTCCTGGGCCTCGGCGAGTTCATCGAGGAGAATCCGTGCCGCTCGTGTCCCTTGGTCCTGGACGAATTGGTCGATGGTTGTCAGTCCGAAGATCATGCCGAGAGGGTGATTGTCGACGCCGATGACGGATAGCTGTTTTGGGACGTGGAGCCCAAGATCACGGGCTGCGAGGATCACACCGATGGCCATCTCATCAAAGGCACAGCAAATTGCGGTCGGCCGGTTGTGCGGGTCGGCCAGCAGTGACTTTGCCACCGTGTACGCGCTGTTCGCGGTGTAATCACTGATGAGTGACCATGCGGGTCGTTGTTCGAGGCCGGCGGCTTCCATCGCCGTACGGTAACCCTCTCGTCGGCCCCGGGAGACATGAAAGTAGAGGTCGGACTCCTGTTCACCGCCGACATGCGCGATCCGGGTATGGCCGAGACTAATCAGATGCTCTGCTGCGAGGCGTCCAATGGCGTGTTCGTCCACGATCAGCGAGGCCATGCCGGGAAGCGGTCCGCCGATACTGACGACCGGAATGCCTAGTGAGAGGAGCCTGGTGACGTCGTCGTGGGCCAGTCGAAGGCCGACCGTGATCACCCCGTCGAGTCGTTTCCTCAAGAGGAAGTCGTTCAGGACGCTTTCGCGGTGTCGATCACCCTGGAAGTCATACAGGGTGAGGTCGTAGCCAGCGTCGATCAGTTGCCGCGTGAGACCCTCGAGAATCGTCGAAAAGTACCAGCGGTTTACGTAGGGAAGAACGACTCCGATGTTGCGGCTCCGGCCTGTCGCGAGACTGGACGCGTGGTAGGAAACCTGGAAACCGAGATCAGCTGCGGCGGCCTGGACGCGGTGGCGGGTTTTTTGGGACACGCTTCCGCGTCCACTTAGTGCGCGGGACGCGGTTGCCTGGGAGACACCGGCGGCAAGTGCCACATCCTTAATGCCGAGCACGGCCACGTTCCCTCCCGGTCGTCACTGCCCGCGACCGCCACGTGGGCTCACCTGTATCGCAGCCAGACGCACTGCTCGGGGACCAGTATATGGCTCGTCCCTGGCGCGCTTTTGGTGACGCCCACACTGTCAAGGATCACATCGAACGGGGGAAGGGCAACTTCCTTGGGTCCGAGGTTCAGAATCACCAGCACGTCACGGTTCACGAACGCGACGACATCATCACCGAAGCCGTCGTACCAGGAGAAGGATCCCGAGCCTAACTTCAGGGCTCGCCTCTTATCCAGCGCGGCACGGTAAAGGGACAGCGTTGAACGAGGATCGCCCTGTTGTGCCGAGCGGGCGTAATTGCTCCAACCTTCCGGGTGGGGAAGCCATGAGGCGCCGGTGTCGTTGAAACCGGCAGTGGGGCCATCCTGTGTCCAGGGGAGGGGGATCCGGCACCCGTCCCGGCCGAGACGTGCGCCGGAGGTGCGACCGAAGGTTGGATCCTGTCGCACGTCATCCGGGAGTTTCGTATGGTCGGGCAGTCCCAGTTCCTCACCCTGGTAGAGGTAGACGCCGCCGGGGAGGGCGAGCATGAGCATCGCTGCAGCGCGAGCAAGGACAAGGCCACGCTGGGCGTCCGGCTGGGTATCGTCCAAGCCGATTCCGTCGCCTGCCCTGGTGTCATCGGGTTGTCCGCCGTTGGGGTAGCCGAACCGCGTGGCGTGACGCACGACATCGTGATTTGAGAGGACCCAGGTGGTGGGCGCATCGACGGCATCGAAACCCCGCAGAGAAGTCTCGATCACCGAACGCAATGGTTCCGGCTCCCAGTCCGCGCCGAGGAAGGCGAAGTTGAACGCCTGCTGCATCTGGTCAGGCCGCACCCATTCCGCAAGCCTCTCTACCGGGGAGATCGACGCTTCGGCGCAGAGCACCCGCTCTCCGTCGTATTCGCGCATGATCGCGTTCCAACGGCGGTAAATATCGTGCAGTTCGGGCTGCCCGAACATAGGCGCTTCATGTCCGGGAAACCCTTTGGTGCTGCCGCCGTCCGCTCGTCCACCCCAGTCCGGCAGTTCCGGATGCTTCACCAGCGAATGCGCCACGTCCACACGGAATCCAGCGACACCGCGGTCGAGCCAGAAACGGAGCGTCTGTTCGAATTCCTCATGCACGATCGGTGAGTGCCAGTTGAAGTCTGGTTGCGTCGAGTCGAAAAGGTGCAGATACCACTGGCCCGGACTGCCACCGGGCTCGATGACCCGAGTCCAGGCGGAACCGCCGAAGTGGGACTGCCAGTTATTGGGCGGCAGCTCGCCGTTCTTACCCTTGCCGTCCCGGAAGATAAACACGTCCCGTTCGGCGCTTCCCGGTCCGGCGGTGAGTGCGGCTTGAAACAGCGCATGTTCAGAGGAGCAGTGGTTGGGGACCAGATCGACGATGACGCGGAGGCCGAGCTCATCAGCGCGGGCGATCAGCGTGTCGAAATCATCGAGTGTGCCGAACATGGGGTCGACGTCGCGGTAGTCGCTGACGTCGTACCCGCCGTCACGCTGCGGCGAGGGATAGAAGGGCGACAACCAGATAGCATCCACGTCGAGCTCCCGGATACTCGGTAATTCTGCCGTAATCCCTTGGAGGTCACCCTCCCCGTCACCGTTCGCATCCCGGAACGAGCGGGGGTAGATCTGGTAAATCACAGAGGACCGCCACCATTCGTCGCCGCGGTGTGATTCGTCGTCCGACAGGCGGACGACGAGGGGTGTGGTGGTATCTGGCAATGCGGTAGTGGCGTCGATCGACATGATGGCGAGTGTAGCGAATGTGCCGCCTAAGTGGAACCGCTTCCAGACTGGAGTCTGCAGATCGACCAGTTGATTTCGGCTGCTCGCTTGCCAACGGTCATGGAAGACGGCCAAGTGAGCTGGGGCACTTATACCAGACCGCTCCTTTCAGTGATAGCGGACAGATAAACGGAACTTAGGGCTACTGGAGTCCGAACACCTGGAGTTGCTTCGAGCCATCAGGAGCGGGAGTACTGAGCGGAGTTCACCGTAAGATCCTTAGATTTCTCTCTAGGAGAACCGAGACCAACTCGTTAGCAAGGGTTTTTGCGCAAGCGCTTCCATTCTGGTTTCTGGCGCGCTACTGTCGTCCTGTCCGCAGCGCAGCGCTCTCGCCATAATCGGGGCCCGCGCCCACCGATTTACGCTTGAGGAGCACCATGCGCAACAAAACTACGCGCACCACTGTCCGGTCATTCGCCGTCGTAGCCAGCGTTTCATTCCTTCTCACCGGCTGTTCTGGTGGAGGTGGAGAATCAACGCCGACTGAATCGACCGCAGCGACCCCCGCGGCCGGGGAGAGCGCCGCACCTGCTGTTCGCGGCGATGAGGACCTCATCATTTGGGCCGACCCGGTCCGGATTGAATACATCCAGAAGATCGCAGACGCCTACGCGGAGGAAAACGGCATCACTGTCGGCGTCCAGGGGATCGTCAATACCCGTCAGGATTTCATCACGGCGAACTCGGCAGGAAATGGGCCTGACGTAGTCGTCGGTGCTCATGACTGGATCGGGCAGCTCGTGCAGAACGGCGCCGTCGATCCGCTTCAGCTCTCACCGGACGCCCTGGCCGGGTACTCCGAAACGGCGGTCGACGCATCCACGTATGAAAACCAGCTGTACGCGTTGCCGTACGCAGTTGAGGCTGTGGCCCTGTACTGCAATACCGAGTACGCCCCGGACACCTACACCTCGATCGAGGACGTCATCGCGGCCGGCCAGCCAGCCGTGGATGCCGGCACCCTGGACGTTCCGCTCATCCTGCAGCAGGGCGAACCGGGCGACGCGTATCACATGCAGCCACTGTTCACCTCCGCCGGAGGATACGTCTTCGGGCGTGACGCGGAGGGCAACTACGATCCGACCGATCTGGGGTTGAACAAGCCCGAATCGATCGCGGCGGCCGAGAAGATCGCCTCACTGGGCGAAACCGGAGCGGACACCATCCGCCGGTCAATCAGCCCCGATAACTACCTCTCGCTGTTCACCGAGGGCCGGGCGGGTTGCATGGTTTCGGGTCCGTGGGCGCTGCCTGATGTCAAGGAAGCCCTGGGAGACAACTACTCGATTCAGCCCGTTCCGGGCTTCGCGGGCATGCAGCCGACGGAACCGTTCATGGGCAGCCAGGGTTTCATGGTCGCCTCCAACGGCCAGAACAAGGCTTTCGCTCAGGAGTTCGTCGCCAACGGTGTCAACAATGAAGAGGCCATGCGGTCGCTGTTCGAGGCGAGCAACCAGCCGCCAGCCATGGAGTCAGTACGCGAAGGCGTCACCGACGAGGACGTGCTGACGTTCGCCACCGCTGCAGACCAGGGCGCTCCGATGCCAGCGGTTCCCGCGATGGCTGAAGTGTTCGCCCCACTCGGCCAGGCCTGGTCAGCGATTATCGGCGGCGCCGATCCGACCGAGACGATGAACCAGACTCACGAGACAATCGCGCAGGCCATCGCCGGTCAGTGACATCCGCTCACACCCGTGGGCCGGGCGACCGGCCCGGCCCACAGGTGCCACGGGACCCTCGACGGCCCCACTTATCTGACCCGTAGAGGTTTCTGAAGCGACTTTGGAGCGTGACGGTGTGAACCAGCGTGTAGCAAGCAGGGCTGAGAAGAAGGCACGGAGTGGTGGCCTTGGCAGCAAAGAAGGAGGATCCAGCGGTGTAGTGGGGCTGCTGGTCAAAATCGTCGCTCTCGGCACGATCATCGGGTTGGCGGTCATGCTGACCCCGGCCCTGGTAGGGACCGGGCAGTGGGCCTTCCTCATCGTTATCTGGGGCATTGTTGCCGTGCTCGCGGTGACGTATGCGACCCGCCGCTTCATTCCAGCCAAATACCTTGTGCCGGGCACGCTCCTGCTCGTGCTGTTCGTGGTGTACCCGATCCTCATGACGTTCCAACTCTCGACGACGAACTACGGGGACGGGACTCGGACCACGAAGGAAGTGACAGTTTCGCGCATCATCGGGAACGCGGCGCAGCAGGTCCAGGGCGCCAAAACCTTCGGGCTCTCTGTCGGCAGCGAAGGTACGGCCACTTCCGGCCCCTACACGTTTCTCCTTGTGGATACTGCAACCGACGAGGTTTTCGCCGGGACGCCGGACGGACTCAGCGAGCTCGACCCGGACACGGTCACGGTAGAAGACGGCGTGATCACCGAAGCGGAAGGGTTCACTCTGCTGGACCGCCGCCAGATCAACGAGTTCAGCCAGCAAGGCGGTGAGCTCGAGGGGTTCGCCGTGCCGACGGAGGATGGCGTCATTACAGCTCAGGGCTTCAGCGCCGTCGAACTTTTCTCGCCGCTAGAGTACGACGAAGCCAAGGACACGATCACGAACGTCGAGACCGGCGTGGAATACACGCCCGTCCAGTCCGGGGATCGGAAGTTCTTCACCAGCGCCGAGGGTGAACGCCTGTCGGACCAGTCCTGGGGCGAAAACGTCGGTGTGGGCAACTACGTGCGGGCGTTCACCGACCCACGCATCAGTAGCGATTTCGTCGGCATTTTCATCTGGACTCTCGTGTTTGCCGTCCTGTCCGTGGGCACCACCTTCGCGCTGGGCCTGTTCCTGGCCACGGTCCTCAATGACGCCCGGGTACGCGGCCAGCGGGCGTACCGGTCGATCCTGCTCCTGCCGTACGCCATCCCCGGGTTCATTGCACTGCTGGTCTGGTCGAGCTTCTTCAACTCGGAGTTCGGCCTGATCAACAACCTGCTGAACCTCGATATCAACTGGCTCGGTAGCCCGTTCTGGGCGAAAGTTGCTGTCCTACTGGCCAATCTTTGGCTTGGCTTTCCGTACATGTTCCTGGTCTGTACGGGTGCACTTCAGGCCATCCCGTCGGATTACAAGGAAGCCGCGTCGCTGGACGGCGCCACCGGGTGGACGAATTTCAGCAAGATCACCTTCCCCCTGCTGCTGGTCTCGATCGCGCCTCTCCTGGTGGCTGCCTTCGCCTTCAACTTCAACAACTTCAACGCGATCTTCCTGCTCACCGAGGGCGGGCCTTTCAGCCCGGACAACCCGACCGCCGGTGGAACGGACATCCTGATCAGCTACACGTACCGTCTGGCGTTCGGAGGCGGCGCACAGCAGATCGGCTTCGCCTCGGCGATCTCGGTGATTCTGTTCATCATCACCGGCGTCCTCGCCGCACTGCAATTCCGTGCCACCCGGGCACTCGAGGAGGTTGGCTAACATGACACAGGTAAATCCGCAGGCCGGTCAGGTTGTATCACCGTCCGATCTCACCGACCCCGCCAGGCGCGGCAAGCCCTTCAAAAGCTCACCCGCGAACAAAATCCCCCGCGGCCGATGGTTCAAAGAGGTCGGCTGGCGTCACCTCGTCGGCATCATCGCGATCGTGTACGCGATCATCCCGATCCTGTACATCCTCTCGGCGTCCCTGAACCCGGCTGGCAGCGTATCGTCAGCGTCCATCCTGCCGCAGGCCATCAGCTTCGAAAACTACGCCGCCCTCTTCAACGACCCGAATCGCCCGTTCGCCCGCTGGTTCCTCAATACCCTCATCGTGGCGGTCGTTGTCGTGATCGTGTCGCTCTTCTGCAGCGCACTGGCCGCGTACGCGTTCTCCCGATTCCGTTTCAAGGGCCGTCGCGGCAGCCTGCTCACACTGCTGCTAATCCAGATGTTCCCGCAGTTCCTTGCGGCCGCAGCGCTGTTCCTACTGTTCACCCAGATCGGTGAGGTGATGCCGGCCATCGGTCTGGACACCCTTGCCGGTTACATCATCGTGCTCCTCGGAGGCGCACTGGGCCAGGTCTGGCTGATCAAAGGCTTCTTCGACACGATTCCACGCGAACTGGACGAAGCCGCCCTCATGGACGGTGCCACACATACCCAGCTGTACTTCAAAATCATCCTGCCGCTGGTCACCCCGATCCTCGCGGTCACCGGGTTGCTCTCCTTCATCGGTGTCCTCGGCGAGTTCATCCTCGCGTCGATCTTCCTGCGCGACAACGAAATCAAAACCCTCGCCGTCGGCCTGTACGGACTCCTCGACGCCGACCGGACCAACAACCTCGGAATCTTCGCCGCGGCAGCCGTACTCACCTCCATCCCGGTCATCCTGCTCTTCCAGTACCTGCAGAAGTACATCGTCGGCGGTATCACCTCAGGCGCGGTGAAAGGCTGATGGAAATCCTCGCATCACACACGGAGGGCCAGAGCCCCGCATCCCCCCACCACCTGCGTCACCTGCTCCACCAGCCACACCACGACGGATCCGCACTGTATGTCCCGGAGCAGGCACCCTCCCTGGGAGATGTTGTCCCGGTGCGCCTCTTCGTGCCCCACGGCGCCGACGGGTCGCCCGGGGCCACCGCGGTCACACTACGTGCGGTACACGACGGCGAACCACACCTCGAGACCGCTGAGCCGGAGGCCAGCGATGCATCCGGGACCTGGTGGCGGGCACCGCTGCGGGTGGTCAACCCGGTGACCCGCTACCGATTCCTGCTGACCGGGCCGCCCGGATCCTTCGCCGGCGCGTACACCTGGCTGAACGCCACAGGGATCCACCGGCGGGAGGTCACCGACACCGCGGACTTCCGGGCTGTAGCGCACCCACCGGTGCCCGACTGGGTCGCCGACGCGGTGGTCTACCAAGTGTTCCCGGACCGGTTCGCCCGCTCGGCCGCCGCCGACACCCGGACCCTCCCGGCGTGGGCCAAACCCGCCGCCTGGGACGACGCAGTCATCCACCAGGGGCCGGATACCCCGCTGCAGCTCTTCGGCGGGGACCTGGCCGGGATCGCCGAGCACCTCGACCACCTCATCGAACTCGGGGTCACGGTGCTGTACCTCACCCCGATCTTCCCGGCGCACAGCAACCACCGATACGACGCCTCCACGTTCGACCACGTCGACCCGCTCCTCGGCGGAGACGAAGCATTCGCAGACCTCGTGCGGGACGCACACTCCCGCGGCCTACGTGTCATGGGTGATCTCACACCGAACCACACCGGTAACTCCCACGAGTGGTTTCTCGCCGCCCAAGCCAACGCCAAGGCACCCGAGGCTCAGTACTACTTCTTCGAGAAACACCCCGACCAGTACGCCTGCTGGTTCGGACTGCCGTCCCTGCCCAAGCTCGACCATTCATCGACCGCACTGCGCCGGCGCATGTACGAAGGAGCCGACTCCATCGTGGCGCACTGGCTCACAGCCGGGCTCGACGCGTGGCGGATTGACGTGGCGAACATGACCGGCAGGCACGGCGCGCAGGACCTCACTCACGACGTCGCCCGGACCCTGGTCGCCACAGCCCGCGAGACGAATCCGGAGGCGTGGGTGCTCGCCGAACACGGACACGACGCAAGCCCGGACCTTCAGGGTGATGGCTGGCACGGCACCATGGACTACGCGGGATTCACCCGACCAATATGGACGTGGCTGGGCGGGGCCGAAACCTCGACCCGCCCGTTCTTCGGTCAACCAGCGGCGTCACCTGTCCTCAGTGGCATCGATGTCGTCACCGGGATGAGGGAGGTGCACGCCGTGATGCCCTGGCGGGCGCAAGCCGCATCCACACTCCACCTCGACTCCCACGACCTGCCACGGTTCCGGACGGCGACCGGCGGTGACGGCTCCGGGGACATTTCCAAGCGGGGCCGTGAGAAACACCTGGTGGGGTTGGCGCTGCAACTGACCATGCCCGGCGTCCCGTCGATCTTCGCCGGGGACGAAATCGGCCTCACTGGAGTGGATGGCGAGCACTCACGCACACCGTTCCCCTGGCACCGCCGCGAGGACTGGGACGGGCAGACCCTGGACGCCTACAAGGCCTTGATCGCATTGCGGCATCAGCACGTCGCGCTACGCCACGGGGGCCTGCGCTGGGTTTATGTTGGCGACGATTCGATGACGTACCTGCGCGAGCACGCCGATGAGCGCATTCTCGTGCACGCCGCCCGTGCGGGCCACCCACCGGTGGCCCTGCCCCTACGGGCTCTCGGCATCGAATCGGTAGACCATCTGGTTCCCCTTCTCGGCGAACCCGGTACATCGATCGACGCTGACAACGTGCGGCTGCCGGCCGGCGGACCGGCAGCTCATGTCTACCGGCTTGTCACGGCCCCCTGACAGCAAGAGGAGCATCCTCATGTCAACGGAGAAGGCTCGCGAAGAACCACAGACCTGCCCGCACTGCGGGCAGGTCCTGCATGACGAGCCCATTGTTGTAGATCACGCGCTACGCGTCGGCTTGACCTGCGACCAGCACGGCATCGCATCGATTGTGGAGCCCTTCACGCCCTAGTTGCTCACCCAGTGGCAAGCGGCCAAGTGGTTCAGGACCGACAGTCGTTCCCCGATGGTTGAGCCGAGGTGAGCGGCCCGAACATGTCCATGAAGGAAGGCGGCCCAGAGAGCCCGACCGTAATCAGCTGACCCTTTCACTGCACAGCGACACAGCATTCGCCATAACTCGCCCTTCCAGAGGAGACCCTGTGAAACCCCGCCACGCCACCGTAGCCGTACTGACCGCCCTCGTTGCCGGTTCCGTCACGTCCCTGCCCGCCAATGCCGCCCCGAAGGATCCCGGCGACTCCCCTCCCGCTACTGCGCAGCATTCCCTGCGTCCGGCCGTCACCGACGAGAACTTCTACTTCGTCATGGCCGACCGCTTCCAGAACGGCAGCACGGCCAACGACGACGGCGGTCTCGGATCTGACCCGTCTGTGTCCGGCTTCGACCCCACCCAGATGGGCTACTACAACGGCGGGGACCTCAAAGGCCTTCTCCAGGAACTCGACTACATCCAGGGCATGGGCACCACCTCCATATGGCTCACCCCGAGCTTCAAGAACCGTGCAGTGCAGCCAGAAGACGGAACTGCGGGTTACCACGGCTACTGGATCACGGACTTCACCCAGATCGACCCGCACCTCGGCACGAACGACGACCTCAAGGCCCTCATTGACGCAGCACACGCGCGTGGCATGAAGGTGTACTTCGACATCATCACCAACCACACCGCCGACGTCATCGGCTACGACGCCGGAGAGCGTGCCCCGTACATCTCAAAGGACGAGAAGCCGTACCGCGACGCGGACGGCAACGCCTTCGACGACCGCGACTACGCGGGCACGGGCACCTTCCCGGAGCTGGATGCTACAACCTCGTTCCCGTACGTTCCGGTGGTGCCCGAAGCCGACCGGAACCTCAAGGTCCCCGAGTGGCTCAACGATCCCACGCTGTATCACAACCGCGGCGACACGACCTTCGCGGGCGAGGACGCCTATTACGGAGACTTCTTCGGGCTCGATGATCTCTCCACCGAGCACCCGCGTGTGGTCGACGGCATGATCGACATCTACAAGACCTGGATTGCCGACTTCGGTGTCGACGGCTTCCGGATCGACACCATGAAGCACGTGAACGACGAGTTCTGGCAGGAGTTCGGCCCGGAGGTGCTCTCCTACGCACGGGAGCAGGGCAAGGACGAGTTCTTCATGTTCGGTGAAGTCTTCGATGCCTCCAAGTCCTTCACCTCCCAGTTCACTACCCGGAACCGGATGCAGTCCGTCCTCGACTTCCCGTTCCAGGCCGCAGCCCGGGGCTACGCGTCGCAGGGCGCACCGGCGTCCGAACTGGAGACCTTCTTCGCCGGCGACGACTGGTACACGGACGCGGACTCCAACGCCTACAGCCTCCCGACGTTCCTCGGGAACCACGACATGGGCCGCATCGGCAGCTTCATCACCTCGGACAACCCGGGCGCCGCGGAGGACGAGCTGCTGGCCCGGGACACCCTCGCACACGAACTGATGTACTTCTCCCGCGGCAACCCCGTCATCTACTACGGCGATGAGCAGGGCTTCACCGGCGTCGGAGGCGATAAGGAATCCCGGCAGAGCCTGTTCGCAAGCCAGGTTCCTGAATACCTCGACGACAACCTCCTCGGCACCACGGCGACCCACGCCACGGACAACTTCGACCCCGACCACCCGCTCTACCAGGGCATCGCGACCCTTGCCGGGGTCACCGCCGAACACCCTGCCCTGCGCAACGGCGCCCACCAGCACCGCTACGCCTCCGACGGCCCAGGCATCTACGCGTTCTCCCGCATAGATGCGAAGGACCAGCGCGAGTACGTTGTGGCGCTCAACAACAGCACCGAACCGCAGACTGCGGCCATCCCCACCTACGCCGCCAAGCGCAGCTTCGGACTCGTCTACGGCGAGGCACCCACCCGCCTGAAGTCAGGTGCCGACGGCACGCTCAACGTCACCGTACCCGCACTATCCACAGTGGTGTACGAACTCTCCGGGAAAATTCCGCACTCAAAGGCGGCTCCAGCCATCACACTGCAGCAACCTGCTCCCAGTGCGGAAGACAACGGCCGTATGAAGGTCGCCGCTGACGTCGCCGGGTCCTCGTTCTACGAAGTCACCTTCGAGGCTCGGGTGGCAGGATCAGACTGGGCAAGCATCGGCACGGACGATAATGCCCCCTACAGCGTGTACCACGACACCAGCGCGCTCCCTTCAGGCACGGCCGTCGAGTACCGCGCAGTGGTCCTCGACAACGGCCGCCACACACGGACCTCGGCCGCGGTACCGGCCACCGTCCCAGCGCCCCGGCTCACCATGGGCCTGCCCACCGAAGGCACACAAGTCCAAGGCGAGGTCGAGGTGACCGCAACGGCGAGCCCGGAGAACTCCGACTACGCCGTGACGCTCGAACGGAGCGTGGCCGGTGGAGCGTGGACCGCCATCGGCACCGATGACTCATCACCGACCTATACCGCCATTGACGACCTCGCGGCGCTCGACCTTGCTGAGGGCACCCAGGTGAGCTACCGGGCCGTGCTCGGCACCTCGATCAGCGACATCCGGACCGTGACCACCGGCTCGATCATTGAGCAGCCGGGCACGGTCGCAGTGGCCGGCAGCCTCGACTCGGAACTGGGCTGCGAAACCGACTGGGACCCGGCTTGCGACCAGGCACAAATGATATTCGACGACGCATCGCAGACCTGGGTTCTTGAAGTCGCTGATCTGCCCGCCGGCAGCTACCAGTACAAGGTTGCCCTGAACCGAGGCTGGGACGAGAACTACGGAGCCGGCGGCGCACCCAACGGCACCAACATCGCACTCAACCACGCTGGCGGCCCGATAACCTTCACCTACGATCACCGGACGCATGTAATCACCACGCAGTAACCAATCCACAGGAATGACGGCGGCCGAAACCCCAAGGTTCCGGCCGCCGTCGGCATGATGCAACATAGACAACGGTTCCTAAAATGCACCTCAGAATGGAGCACGAAAGCGGCATGATTTCGCGACAGCTCGGTAACTCATCCCTAAGCGTTTCTGCACTTGGTTTCGGTGCGGGCCATATCGACACGACGAATCTGAATGAGAAGACCGCCCAGGACCTCCTTGATACAGCCCTTGGGTTGGGCATCACCTTTTTTGATACCGCCCGTGGCTATGGTGCGTCCGAAGAACGGCTGGGACGATGGCTGCCCCCACACCGGGACCGCGTCGTCCTGTCCACGAAGGTCGGCTACGACGTTCCAGGACACCAGGACTGGACCGCCGGAGCCGTCACAGGCGGCATCGACCGTGCCCTGAAAGTACTGAACACTGATGTCATCGATGTGGTCTTCCTGCACTCCTGCCCCCTGCCTGTCCTTCAGCAGGGAGAGGTTATCGACGCTCTGCTCGCCTCCCGCGACGCCGGAAAAATCCGGGTCCCAGGCTACAGCGGCGAAAACGCTGAACTAGCATGGGCCGCGGACGCCGGAGTCTTCGGTGCCCTCCAAACCTCGGTGAATCTGGCAGATCAGCACTCACTAAGGCACATGCTTCCCCGCGCTCAGGAACACCATCTCGGGGTGGTCGCCAAACGTCCCCTCGCAAATGCCCCCTGGCGCCACACCCATCGACCCACCGGGATCTACGGAGAAACCTATTGGGATCGGCTCCAACGTATGGGCCTTCACCCTGCCGACGGCGACTGGGCTGGAACCGCCCTGCGATTCTCGGCCTTCGCCCCCGCAGTCAGCACCGCCATCGTCGGAACATCCAACAAACGCAATCTCACAGCCGCAGCCACCGCGATCGATAAAGGGCCCCTGCCTCCCCCCGAGCGGGAACGATGGGAACAAGCGTTCGCTCCCTACGACGGGAAATGGACCGGAGAAATCTAAAACCCAAACATTTGCCCGGTTGACCCCAGAGGACAAAAACCGCCCAACTACCGGTGCGACCACCCTCCAAACAGATATCGATCGTTCTCACCACTGAAGTTGTTCTGCGAGAATCCGTAGCTGCTATTTCACTAAGGGCCCGGCGCAAAGCTCGGATACATGAATGTGTTATCAACGACCGTCCGGAGAACACTGCAGTCCGAGAGAGCTGACAGCGGCGCGTCGTGTCTCATGAACCGTGTCCGGAAGCTGCGTATTAAACGACCGTATTTGCTACAGGCGACGTAGGTGCCGCTGATCGGCTCCTAGAAGCCCGTTTCCTGTAGCGATACTCAGTGCTACAATCTATGCTCCACTTCTGCCCCGAATTGACGGGTTCCGCTACATTGGAGGGCATGGGTCACCTTTTGGGTTACGCGCGAGTGTCGACCACCGATCAGGATGCCGCGCTGCAGGTCGATGCACTGAATGCTGCTGGCTGCTATCGGGTGTTCGTCGACACCATTTCGGGGTCCCTCGATCAGCGCCCGGAACTCACCAAACTTCTGGATCAGCTTCGCCCAGGTGACACGCTCGTGGTGTGGCGGCTCGACCGCCTCGGCCGATCCATCCGCCACCTGATCGATCAGCTCACCGCACTTCAGGACAAGGGCATCGGGTTCAAGTCCCTGCAGGAAACTATCGATACGACCTCACCGGGCGGCCGATTGGTCTTTCACGTTTTCGCGGCGCTGGCCGAGTTCGAACGAGACCTTATTAAGGAGCGCACCAACGCCGGCCTCGCAGCAGCCCGTGCTCGAGGTCGCACCGGTGGACGACCACCACGGCTGAGTCCTCACCAAGCCACTGCCGCGCGTCGCATGTATGAGCAGCAGGACATGACCGTCGAACAGATCGGGAAGGTCCTCGGTGTCAGCAGGACCACCATTTACCGGACGTTGAAGCGAGACCATGTGACCGACCAAAGGCCGTAAACCGAAGGTGAAGCCGGCGGTGTAGATGGCAGAAGGTCAGGCCCCGAAGGATTCCTCGTCCACCCCAGCGGACGTGGTCACTGAACGCTGGTCCTACCTCCGCCTCAACGTCGAAGACGATGTCCCCCTGACGGCCATCGCCCGCGAGAGCGGCATCCCGCTGCGGACCCTCGAACGCTGGAAACACACCTACAAAGTCCACGGGCTACAGGGGCTCAAACCGAAACAGCGCGCCAAGCCTGAATCACTTAACCCGGACGTCGTGCGCATGATCGAAGGGTTCGCCCTCATCCGACCCCGACAATCCATTGCCGCCATCACCCGCACTGTGACAAAGATCTGCGCGGAGAAGGGCTGGCCGATACCGGCTTATGCGCAGGTCCGCCGGGTTGTGGCTCACCTCGATCCCGGGATGAGAGTGCTTGCCCTCGAAGGACCGGTGGCGTACCGCGACAGATACGAGCTGGCGCTACGCCGCCAAGCCGATCAACCCAACGCGATCTGGCAAGCCGACCACACCATGCTCGACATCCTCATCCTCAGCGCCGACGGAAAACCCATACGGCCCTGGCTCACGATTATCCTCGACGACCACTCCCGGGCAATCGCCGGCTACATGGTGTTTCTCGGCGCACCGACCTCCATGAACACAGCCCTCGCACTGCGTCAGGCAATCTGGCCCAAAAGCGACCCCGCGTGGCCGATCTGTGGAATACCCGACGTCCTTTACGTCGACCACGGCTCCGACTTCACCAGCCACCACCTCACCCACGTCACCAACGACCTGCGGATCCGGATGATCCACTCCGCCGTCGCCCGACCGCAAGGCCGCGGGAAAGTGGAACGATTCTTCGGCACCATCAACACCGAACTCCTCGCCGAACTGCCCGGACACATCACAGCAGGGCGCCCCCACCCAACACCCATACTGACACTCGGCGACCTCACCACCGCCCTGCACGAGCTCATCGTGAACACCTACAACCACCGCCGACACAGCGAAACAAAGCTCACCCCCACCAAAGCGTGGATCGCAGACGGCTGGATGCCGCGCCTACCCGACACACTCGAGCAACTCGACGAACTCCTCCTGACAGTCCAGGCACCGCGCAAAGTCCAACGCGACGGCATCCGCTTCCAGGGCCTGCGCTACATCAGCCCGATCCTCGCCAGCTACGTCGGAGAGACCATCACCCTCCGATATGACCCCAGAGACATCAGCGAGATCCGCGTCTTCCACCGCGACAGCTTCGTCTGCAACGCCATCAACACCCAGTACGAGCACACAAGCATCAGTATCAAGGAAATCCAAGCCGCTCGAACTGCCCGCCGCCGCCAGCTGCGCACCCACATCAACGAACGCATCACGACCTTCCCCGTCCACCTTCCACAACCCGAGCGGGACGAACCGACATTTCCTGCCGCACCTCCCAATCCATTACCCGCCGCATCACCGCACAGCACGCCGCGGCCACGGCTGCGCCTCTACGAGGAGGACTAATGCCTGGTCGCTTCATTCCCACTAAGGAGCATCGTCTTCCCACTAAGGAGCATCGTCGATTCGTCGAGTTCGCCAGCGCCGTGCGCAAGCAACGCACCATCGGGATCTGCTTCGGGCCCGCCGGCGTCGGCAAGACCCTCTCCGCCCGTCGCTACGCCCACTGGGACACCGTCGAACCTCTCGTCCACACCTGGGGGCCCCGCGACGAAAGCGACGAAAAGGCGTGGGCGGCAGCTCATCAGACCCGCACCGTCCTCTACACGCCGCCCGTCCTCGCCCGACCCAAACAACTCCGGGACGAACTCGACCTCTACATCGATCGCACCGGAATCTGCATCGAACACCACATGATGACCACCGGATACAAGCCACCCATCTCCGGACGAGCAGCAGCATGGCACAAGTTCGTCGAACTGCTCATCGTCGACGAAGCCGACCGCCTCAACTCCACGGCACTGGAAATCCTCCGCGACCGCCACGACCGCCAAAACACAGCAGTGATCTTCATCGGCATGCCAGGACTCGACAAACAGTTCAGCCGCTACCCCCAGCTCTACAGCCGGCTCGGCTTCGCCCACCAATACCGACCACTAGGACACGACGAGCTCGTATTCGTCCTACATCGTCAATGGTCCCGCCTGGGCCAAAAGTTCGATCCGGACGACTTCACCGATGCCCAAGCAGCCGCCACCATCGAACGCATAACCCGAGGGAACTTCCGACTCCTCGAGAGGCTCTTCCCCCAGATCGAACGCATCCTCAAAATCAACGACCTCCACGTCATCACCAACGACGTCGTCGAAGCAGCCCGCAGCACACTCGTCATCGGAATTACTTGATCAATCAACCCCGCCAATCAGCGCGCAAAAACCCCGCCACTCCTACAGAAAGTCACACACAGGTATGCGGGCTTGACGGTGGTGCACAAGCCGCGTGCGAAGCGTCGTCGGCAGGTTGCAGTGACTGCGACGGGTTTTGCTACCGGCTCGAGGTGCGCCCATGCGCGTCGCCGGTTGCATCACCTCCTGAAAACCGCCCACCGGTCCGGCCGTGAGCCGTGGGGCTCGATGTACGCCACCGGGCACGGCGAGCACTGGCGGGCCGTCACCGACTACGCCAAGCGTCACCACGAGCTCTGGGCGGAAACGCTTTTGACATCCTCCCGGTGAACCAGTCCGTCGATGAGATCGAAGCCGTAGCCGCAGTCCAAGATTGATCCCTCATTCAGTCCGTCCCGCCAAGATCCGCCATCGGGTATGGGCACACCGATAGGCTGCCTTCATGTCCCGGATTCTGATCACCGGCATGTCGGGGGCAGGGAAGACAACGGTGCTGAACGAGCTGTCCCGGCGGGGCTACCGGACGATCGACACCGACTACGACGGCTGGGTTCTTCCGGATCGAACATGGGACGAACCCCGAATGGCGGCCCTTCTCCTGTCTGACTCGCCGCTCTTCGTCTCGGGCACTGTTGAGAACCAGGGCCGCTTCTACGATCGGTTCAATGCCGTCGTTCTCCTCAGTGCCCTGATCGAAGTCCTCATCGAGCGGGTATCTGTACGGAGAACCAATCCCTACGGCAACTCGGAAGCAGACCAGTCCGCGATTCGCCGGCACATTCTCGAGGTCGAACCGCTGCTGCGCCGCAGCGCCTCGGTCGAACTCGACGGCCGTCGACCAGTCCCGGAACTGGCCGATGAGATCGAAGGCCTCCTTGCGCCGTCCGGCGCCGTCCAGTGAGCCACCTTGCCGTGCAGCTCCAGCCCTAGGACTTTGGATGGCGGTAGCCGGCCCCGAAGAACCCGTACTTCTCTGAGTTGGGGGAGGGGGCGTCCTGGGCGTATTCGGTGATCACGTCCTGTAGTCGCTTCTCGAACCCATCGAGGCGCTCCGGGGTCAGGTACAAGGTCACAGACGATTCGCCGAAGCGAGCCTGGGGAGGCGCAGCCGTATACCCGTCCAGAGCTGACCGGAGGATCGCGTTGCGCACATCGACCGAACCCGGTGAGGTGTCCTGGAACGAAAGGATTCTCGTCTTGCCCGTCGTCTCGTAAGGGATTTCGCGGGCGCCTCGACGGCCGGTCCGCTCCTTCTGCATCTCGACGAAACCCTGGTCCAGGAGCACGGTGACGTGATGCAAAGTCGCTCCGGGACTCGTTCCCAGATCCTCGGCGAGCTCCTTGTTGGTCTTCGGCTCGCCTCGGAGAGCCTGCAGGATCCGGATGCGGACCGGATGCGCCAGGGCTTTGGCTTCCGCCGCGGTGGCCTCTCGTGCCGGCTGATCCTCGTATCCCACCATCCGAGCATAGACGCCACCCAGGAAGTGATCTAGTGTTCTGGATCAGTAGTGATCCGGAACCGCGGATCAGTCGAGGTGGGGGACGCGCAGATGACCGTAGTGGGGGACCGATCGACGCGGGTCCAGGTGCCGTCGACGTATTACTGGTGGCTGTTCGGTGTGGTGTGGACCCTGGTCGGGAGTTCTCCTCGATCTATAGCACGGCGCCGTATGCGCCGATCACCAGCTCGCCGCTGGGCAGAGCAAGCGATGGTATGAGAGTGCGAATAAGGGCCAGAGCGAGATACGCCGGCATGAGGCGCAATCCTTTGCGGTGAGGAAATTTGGGAACGAGATAAAGCGACTGAACAAGCTTCGGCGTGAGGTCGCCCGCTTGGGCGCAGCTCTACGCCCGGTAACTGTTCCTCAGTGTCGGCTATGTGATGTTCGAGGTGGACGCGAAAGGTAAGACCGGGATTAGTTTGACCGGGCACCAACAGTACGGAACGGTACCGTCGATCTACTGTGCAGAGCACCCCCGGCGCGGCGTCTGCGTCTCGCGCCGTCTGGTTCAAGCTTGAGGGGGCTTGCCACCACGAGGATAGTAAGCATACTGATAGTTTGTGGTGGGTCGCCGATGGAGAGGCGCCTGTGTTGAGTAGAGATTCATCAGGAGGGGACGGCAGATGAGTACAGGGGCGCGGATCCGGCAGGTCCGGGAGGTTTTGATGTCGACGCAGCTGTGCTTGGAGGATGTGTGGATCGCGTATTACGCGATGGGAGGTGCGGCGTCGCGATTCGAGCTCGAGGCGTGCTTGGCGGGGGTCTTAACCTTGGACGGTGGCGAGTGTGAGGTGCTCGTCGAGGCGACGAACACGCGGCTGGCTCAAAATCACATCGGGATGAGGATCGCCGACTGTACTGATTCGTCATTCGGAAGGCTGCTCTGGCATGCCGAGCATGAAATGGGCGCTGTGGGGGCGTTCCTTCTCACTCCCCAGGAGCAGGAGCGAGAGCGGCTGGAAGCGGTCATCCGGACTGGGTTGCTGGATACGGCACCGGAGGATCGGTTCGATCGGATCAGTCGGCAGGTGAGTGATCATTTTCGTGTCGGCGCGGCGATGATCACGGTCATCGATGACCGCCGGTGTTTCGGGAAGTCAGTGATCGGCCCTCTGCGCCGTGAGGTCTCTCGAGCGGTGTCCCTGTCTGACCTTGCGCTCCGCCGCGCCCGCCCGACGGTTATCCATGACACAACAACGGATTATCAGTGCAGGGACACCCCGTTTGTCCTCGGCGACCCGCACCTACGCTTCTTCGCAGGGCATCCTCTCCGCGGACCGCGCGGATGGATGATCGGGACATTGTGCATCGCGGATCAAACCCCTCGAATTTTTACGGCCGATGACGGGCGTATCCTCCGCGCTTTTGCGCAACGGGTGGAGGATGAGATCAACGGGCCGCGTATCCTGCCAGAGCTGTGATGTCCACCGGAGCGGTCATCGCCTGACTGTGGCAGGTCATCGGGCGAGGTTCACGGTCAGTGGGGTATCGCTCAGAGATCGAAGTGAGTACGGACGGGCGCGGTCTGACCGAGGGAGGCGATCAGGTTCGCTGCGAGGTCCCGGAGTTTGATGTTTCGGCTCTGGGAGGCGGTGCGCAGGATCGCGACCGCCTCGTCCTGGCTGCACCGGTTCTGTCCCATGATGACTCCCACCGCGAGGTCGATGACGGTCCGGGTTTCCATGGCAGCCCGCATGTGCGCGGAGTTCTCATTCAGGGCGGCGATCCGTACCGCCAGGCGCAGGGACTTCGACGCGTCCCGCGCGAAGCCCTCGGCGACCTTGATGCTCGTCTCGTCGAAGGCGTTGGGTGTCACCGCATAAAAATCCAGGCCCGCACTGGCGCCTGCATCGAGCCGGATGGGGATCCCTAGGGCCGAGCGGATCCCGTGTCCGGCGATGGCCTGCCGGTACTCGGGGAACCGGGGCTCGGTGAGGAAATCGGGGATGTGCACGGTGTACCCTTCACGGGCTGCGCGCAGGCACGGGCCGTCGTCGAACCCGTATTGCACCTCATCCATGACACGCGCCCGTTCACTGCTGCTGGCCACCGTGGTCATCGACTGGGGCCGCAGCAGGGTCACACCGCAGAACACCTCACCGTGGGCCCCAGTGAACGCTGCCGCCGCGACGGAGATCAACCCCTCCAGGAACTCCTGGACGTCCTGGCTGTCCAGGACCATGTCCTGCAACAAGGCCGTTACCTCGTGATCAGCGGCCTCCTTAGCTAACTCTCTCTCATCCGGCACAACATTCTCCTCTACATAATTATCGTCGATCAGGTTCCGGTGCATCGGGGATGTCCTTTTCACTGCACGATCTTTTGAAGAAGACCTGAATAATGCGAGCTACTCACAAACGACGTGCTATGCCGAGTACTGGCCGAGGACGTGGAGATTCCTGTGATGGTGTGATCTCCGTGGCGTCCCGGCGATCGAGCTCTTCGGTCAGTTCCTCGTTGCGGGATTCCGTCTCGGGATGAGGTTCTCCGTCCTGCACGTACTCATGGGACAACTCGCGCTGAATCTTGCTATTGAGGACTTCAACCTGCGGAAGGCTTAACGCGGACAGGTCTTCGGGGAAGGATTCGGACGGGCTCAGACGTGTGGTCATGGAACGCCTTTCGACGAAAAGAGAGCATGATGAAGCAGGGCTCCCTTCTGAACCGCTGCTGACCCTATCAGTTCCATGATTTCGCTCCCAATCTTCGCCCCCACTGCGCTGAGGACGATGCTGCGAAGAGCACGATGCAGTGACCTCGCACCATCTATGCCCTCCAAGCTTTGATCCGTCGTCCGCGGTTCCCGGCATTCCCCACGCTGCAGGCAGTGAATTGCACTTACCCCAGCAGTCACCGCAAGCAAGCAATGTTCATCACCGCACGAACAGACACCGATCCTCTTAGTGTGGCGTCCTGATTTGCTCTGGAAGTTCACCGCTGCTGATGAGGCGATCGGCGACGTCCCAGAGTTTCAGGTGGGTGCGCTGGCTGGCCATGGACAGCACGATGAACGCCTCCTCGCCGGTGATCTTGTGGCGTTCCATCAGGATCCCCTTGGCCTGGCCGATGACATCCCGGGAAGCCACCGCCTCGTTGAGTTGTCGGTTCTTCTCGGCCTCGGCGAAGGCGACGGAGGCATGGGAGGCGACCAGCAGGCCGATGTTCTCCGACTCGTCCGTGAACGCGTTCGCTTCGTACGAATAGAGGTTCAGGGCTCCGAGGTCGTCGCCCTCGACCCACAGCTGGATGGAGAGCATGCCCCGGGCGCCGGCCTCGGCGGCCCGAGAGGAGAACAGCGGCCACCGCGTTTCGTGCGCCATGTCCGGGACCCGCACCGTGCGGTGCTTGTAGGCCGCTTCCAGGCACGGGCCCTCGTCGGTCTCCATTTGCAGCGCATCGATCCGCGCGGGCAGGGACCCGGTGGCGCCCCGCGAACCAATGTGTTTACGCCCGAGGACGACGCTGACGGAGCCTTCGTCGACACCGGGAATCAAATCCAAGGCCGCGTGGACGAACCCCGCGATGATCGCGTCCGAGTCCGGCTCCCGCTGCAGCGACCGGGCGAGCTCCGCCAGTTCCGTGGCGAGATCGCGCTCACGTTCGCTGCCGCCGTGATGGGAGGACGGCATACCCCTGGTCACAACGGGCTCCTCGCTCATCTTTCACACCCTCTCACGATGGGGTCTACTGCGTTGACGGCTGGGGCTTACTGTAATCCTCGGCCTCGCGCGCCAACACCCTTGCGGGACTGTGAGCTGCCACCGGAGGATCATTCTCCGCCGAGTGGGCCTCACACGAGGTGCGGCGCACGTCGCAAGATGGCGTAATGCGCCGGGATGCACACTTTGTGCAGTCCGGGCCCAGCAATTATTGATTGATCCGTTGACCGCTTTTCCCTTGACTGGAGGGAGTCCTAGGGTCGAGCAAACGGCACCGAGGGCGGCAGGAGTGCAGGGCGCACCGCCTTGCACTCCTGTTCACATCCGCCCGGCTCGCATAGGGGATCGGCGGGTCAGGAACAGAGCCAATGGACCGGAGCCAGTCTGATGCGGCCGCTGCCGCATACTGTTCGGCGCGTAAGTTAGCTGATCTAACGAGCAAGACCGGTCACGGATTGGCTCGCGAGCGGGACGATTGACCCCGGACGCTCCTACGGCGCTTTCGTGTTGAGGGTGCCGTCGATGAAAATGGTGGCGGGTGTCGACTGGGCCTGGGGGTACTAGGCGGGCATCCTGCGTAGCGTGAGATAGGAGCCGACAGCAAGCAGCGCGCCCACGATGATCGCCCAAAGGGTCAGTCCGAGCGAGCCCCGTCGAGAACCCACTGTCCGACGTGCGGTCAGGCCTGCCGCCAGGTTGTGAGCGCCACTAGCCCCACGAAGGCGAGGCCGAGGCCGATCAAGACGATCGTTTGGACCGCGTTGCCGTACCGCTTGAAGATGGCGGCAAACCAGAAACCGATGATGAAAAACAAGCCGACCCCTCCAAGCGCAAAGAGTATGCGGTCAACAATGCAGTGAATGACCGTTCTTGCGAAGGATCCTTTGATTGGACGACCGGCAGCACGTGGCGGCAGGTCTGGCTCCTTCAGGATCGGCGGGGGAGTGGGCGCCCGCGTCCCGTCCCAACAATGTGTCTCACACCCGCTATTCTCAATAAAGCAGAAGAGGGCCTTTGATGAGTGCGGGAGACGGTAAAATGGGAAGTATCGGGTATGCCAGGGTCAGCACTCTGGAACAGAACGCCCACCTACAGCAGGCAGCACTGAAAGCGGCCGGGTGTGACCGGATCTTCACCGACCACGGAGTGAGCGGGACGCGGGCGAGCCGGCCCGAGCTCGACAAGCTTCTCGATCATCTCCGGAGCGGGGATGAGGTGGTGGTGTGGAAGCTGGACCGGTTGGGGCGCAACACCCGGAACCTGCTGGCTTTGATCGACGACCTCGAACACCGTGGCGTGCACTTCCGCAGCGTCACCGAAGGGATCAGCACCACTGGTCCCATGGGTCGGGCCATGCTGACCGTGATGTCGGCCTTCGCCCAGCTCGAGCGGGATCAACTCGCCGAGCGGACCAGGGCCGGTATGGCCGCGGCCGCCGAACACGGACGAAAGGCCGGCCGACGGGAAATCACCGCCGACCACGCGAACGTCCGACGCGCCCGAGACCTGAAGGCCCAAGGGGTCGCGCCGGCGGACATCGGGAAGATCATCGGAGCCAGCCGGGCGACGGTGTACCGGTATCTCGGGTTGGCGGCCAGCGCAGCGGAGTAGGGCGACACGGTGCGTTTGCGGTGTGCCTGCGGACCCCGGGCGGTGCGTGCTCCGTAGAGTCGGCCGTTACGTCCTGCACGTCACCACCCCCAGGAGCAGCAAGCAGTGAAGGTAGCCCCCTACGATGCGTTCGCTGAGAACTACTCGACCGAGAACGAGTCCAGCCTCATGAACGCCTACTACGAGCGGCCGGCGACCATCGATCTCCTCGGCGACGTGAGCGGTCAGAGAGTCCTGGATGTCGGCTGCGGGGCCGGGCCCCTGTCCGCTGCCCTGACGGCGAAGGGTGCGACGGTGACGGGTTTTGATGCCAGCCCGGCGATGATCGATTTGGCACACCGACGATTAGGCATTGACGCGGACCTGCACGTGGCCGATCTCAGCCAGCCATTGCCGTTCCGGGATGGCGTCTTCGATGCTGCGGCCGCGTCCCTGGTGTTCCACTACCTGCGGGACTGGTCTGCCCCGCTAGCCGAACTGCGGCGCGTCCTGAAACCCGGCGGCCGTCTCGTCCTGTCCGTGAATCATCCCCTGATCTACAAGGTGATCGAGCCGGCGGCCGATTACTTCGCGCTCACGGAGTACTCGGAGGACTACGTCTTCAACGGCCAGCCCGCGACCCTGACCTTCTGGCACCGCCCGCTGCACGCCATGACCGACGCGTTCACCCAGGCCGGATTCCGCGTCACGGTCGTCAGTGAGCCCCCGATCGCACCGGACACGCCCCGGGACCTGCTTCCGCCGCACCTCCGCGACCGTACCGCGTTCGTCGGCTTCATCTTCTTCGCCCTCGAACGCGCCTGACGTCGGCGAATGCGCTCGGGGCATACGCACGTTGGACGGACTGGGCCGCGTTTGCTCGCCGGGTGGTCGTGGCGGGTCGGGGAGATCCATCCCGCGGGCTAGCCTCGAGGGATGGATGACGAGCAGGTCCTTACGGGCGGCAACGCGACCGACGGCGGCGTGGTGCGTGTCGGGGCAACGGTGCGCAAACCCTGGACGTCCTCGACACCGAGCGTCGTCGAGTTCATGGCCGCCATCCGGGGAGCCGGGGTCGACGTCCCGCAGGTTCTCGGCCGAGACGAGCAGGGTCGGCAGGTCACCGAGTTCGTGCCGGGGCCACTCGCCCTCGACGCCGGTCCCCTCACGCACGCCGAACTGCACCGGGTCGGGGCCATGGTCCGGCGGATCCACGACGCGAGCGAAACCTACATTCCGGCCGCTGATGCGTGGTGGACGACGGCTATCCCGGCACCGGGTGCGGAACTCATCTGTCACAACGATCTCGCTCCCTGGAATCTGATTATCGGCGATCGCTGGGTCTTCATCGATTGGGACGCGGCCGCGCCCAGCACCCGGCTCTGGGATCTGGCGTACGCCGCTCAAGCGTTCACGCTCTCCGACACCGGGCAGCCCCCGCGGGAAGCCGCACGGAATCTCGCGGCGTTCATCGATGGGTACGACGCCGACGAGCGTCTGCGCGAAGCACTGCCCGCGGCACTGGGCCGACGCGCCGAAGCCATGTATCACCTCCTGGAAACGGCCCACCGGTCCGGCCGTGAGCCGTGGGGCTCGATGTACGCCGACGGTCACGGCGAGCACTGGCGGGTCGTCACCGACTACGCCAAGCGTCACCACGACCTCTGGGCGGAAACGCTCCTGGCATCCTCCCGGTGACGCTTCGCCATCGGGCACTCATCTGATGCGTGCCTAGACTCGCTCACATGATGGATGTGGTCAGCGGCGCGTACTCGGGGCGGGCAACGGAATACGGGGAGCTCTTCGGCTCAATGGACGCGGTGCACCCGTCCGACCGCCAGCTTGTCTCCGCCTGGGCTGAGGGTATCGAGGGCCCTGTCATCGACGCGGGGTGCGGTCCGGGCCAGTGGACGAACTTTCTTGCCCAGCAGGGGCGTGATGCGCGCGGCGTGGATCTGGTGCCCGAGTTCATCGAGCGTGCACGCCGCACCTATCCGGGCGTGCCCTTCGACGTCGGCAGCCTCGAGGCCCTGGATGTGGCAGCAGCAACGGTCGGCGGGATCCTTGCCTGGTACTCGCTTATCCACCACGAGCCAACCACGATCAGGATTCCCCTCCAGGAATTCAGCCGTGTCCTCAGCCCTGGTGGCGTGCTCCTGATCGGGTTCTTCGAGGGCCCTGTGGTCGAGCAGTTTGCTCATGCCGTGGCTCCGGCGTACCGCTGGCCGGTGACTGACCTCAGCGAAGAACTGATCTCGGCCGGCTTCGAGGTCGCCGAAACCCACACCAGGACGACCGGCGGCCAGCGGCCGCACGCAGCGATCATCGCCCACCGCGCAACCGGGCACTCATCGATCTCGTGCCGGCATGACGAGGGTGTGCACCTGACTGCCCACCCCGCAGCAGCGAATATCTCCACCACCGCTGCCTCTGGAAGGTCCTGGTGATGCACGATGGGTGACTGCGAAATGGAGGCCAAAGTGGTGGAGCATCAGGATCTGGCGGATGAGGTGCTGCTGGCCGGGCAGGGATGGACCGAGGTTTACCGGAAGGGGAACTCTGTCCACCGGCCGGTACGAGCCCACACGGCAACACTTCATCTGTTTCTTGAGCACCTTCACGAGCGGGGCTTCACCGACGCGCCCCTCCCTCAGGGGTACGACATGAAGGGCCGGGAGGTCCTGAGCTATGTCGAGGGCGACGTACCGACCGAGCCTCTGCCGGCGTGGGCCGTGGGGGACGAACAGCTCGTGGGGCTTGCCCGACTGATCCGGCGGGCACATGATGCCGCCGAGGGGTGGAATCCTCCCCCCGATGCGACCTTCGGGGCCATCCCGGGCCCCCCGCAACCGGGGGTCGAGCCATTGTTCAACGAACCGGAACTCGTAGCTCACCAGGACTACTGTCCAGGTAATGTCGTCTTCCGAAACAGCATGCCCGTGGCGTTGATCGACTTCGACCTGGCGAGACCTACGACGCGGGTGGCCGACACCGTCAACGCCCTGTATTGGTGGGCCCCACTCAGTCACCCGCAGGATCGCGGGCCCGCCCTGGCCGACGTCGATGTCCCACACCGGGTCAGGATCTTCGCCGACGCTTACGGGATGAACGCCCTGCAGAGGAGCCAGATCGTCGACGTCGCACTCCGCCGCCAAAGGAACTCCGCCATCACCATGAAAGCAGCAGCGGACTCGGACCCTGTCTTCCGCCGGTGGTGGGACGAAGGGTTGAAGGACAAACTGCCACGGGCAGACAGATGGTTGACCGCGAACGCTGCATCACTGCGGACTGCGCTGAGGTGAGCGCTGACATGAGCCCGTGATCGGCCGCCGTGAACTACGGCATCGTCGTGTTCAGCGCGTAGATCTGTTGTTTCTCCTCGGCGGTGAGGTCTGAGACGGCCAGAATGTCCTGCAGGACAGCAGATTTGCCGGCGATATAGCGGCGGATGTCCATGCCGGGCTCGCTGGCCAGGCGCTGTTTCACCGCGCCGTACCGATCCCGCAGGGCGGGGTGCGCACGCAGTGCCGCCCGGACGGCCAGATGGTTGCGGACGTGCAGAGTGCCGGCCACGCAGAGGTAGACATTGCGGGCCGGTGCCCCATCCGGTGCCTCGAAGGCTTCACGGTCCGTTAGCCCCAGATCCCCGCGGTGGGCGTAACCTGCACTTTCGAGCGCTTCGATGGCGCCAGGCACGACGTCGCGCGCAACGATGACATCGATATCGAGGACGGGTTTCGCCGGCAGGCCGGGGATCGCGGTCGAACCGACGTGCTCAATCGAGGCGACCCGAAGCCCGGCCAAAGCGGTCTCCAGGGCGTTAGCGACGAGGCGGTACTGACGCGCCCAGTCCGGTGAGTAGGGCTCAACGGTGATGCCGTCCCGGTACCGATCAGCCATTAGAGTCGCATCCATTGCGTGCGCCTCGAACGGCCGGTGGCGCGGGGGCGCCTGCCGCGATCCAGCCATCAAGGTCGCGGGGATGCTGGAACGACAAGACCGGTGGCATGGACGGATCAGCCCGGATCCTCTCGATCGCGTGCCGTTTCCGGGTGAAGGTCTTGAAGTGCCAGCCGATAATGGAGTCCCTCGCGAGGACACGGCGGAGGGTCTCGGTGTTGCCGTTGCACACCCGGTCCCTGCCGATGATGCGACGGACGGTCCGGCGGGTGAGGCGTCCGAGGGAGAGCCACCGGGGGTAGTCGAGGAACACGATGAGCTCGGTGCGGGCGAGGATGATGTCCCGCCAGGACGAGTAGGCACTGTCCAGGACCCACCGGTCCTGGGCGGCGATGCCGGCCGCGATCCGGTACTGGTCCTCGATCGGGCGGCCCTTCCAGCCGGGAAGCCACCCCAGATCGTCGTCGGCCGAGAACTCAGGGACACCCGTAAGGACCGAGTAGGCGTGCGCGGCCGAGGTCTTCCCACTGCCGGTCACACCATGGAAAAGCACCCGTTGAGCCGGTCCAGGAATCATGAGATCCACCGTAACCCCCTCAAAGCGCGTCGGAGAGAAGGTGGACGTGGGCTAGTAGGCAGGTAAGCCAGCGAAAGCGGATGCAGAGAAAAGCGGGTCGTTGGTAATCCGAACCAGGGTAGTTCGCCCGAGGCCGCTCATCGTCGGATTCGTTTGCCGGTAGTACCAGACCAATCCCATGGCCTGCTGGAATGCCCAGGCGGCTCCGCGCCGCCATTCCAGCTCACCGCTCGCCAGTTCACCTCGTAGGAGTTCTCGGCGTGGGTGATCGAGCATGTGCCACGCGGCGACGAGATCCAGTGCACGATCGGCAGGACCGAAACCTCCGGCATCGAGCACGCCGACCAGCTGGTCTCCCTCAACGAGGAGGTTGCCGGGTATCAGATCCCCGTGGGTCATCACGGTGGAATCAGCAGCTGGGAGGACCCGGAAGGCTGCCCACAGGTCACGAAGACGATCGACGGGCAACAACCCTTCACTCTGACGGAAGCAGACCTCCATCCACCCGTCGGAATCCTGCAGGTTTCCGCCACGGCCGGCACCCGTGAACGTCCGACCTCGTGTGTCAGCGGCGCGAAGGGAACGGATCAGGGTGGCCAGATCGTGGGCGAATCGGTCAGAGCACTCCAGCCCGTCCGGTGTTGCGACGTCTCCTGGCAGCCAGGTCTGCACGGACCACGGCAGCGGATAGCCGTCACCCGGCGCCCCGATCGCCACGGGGGCTGGTGAGGGGAAGGGACAACACGCTGCGAGCTCGCGCATCGCGGCGGCGTCGCGTGCGAGCTGGTCGTGAACCGCGGATGGGTCGGCTGCGCGGAGCGGGAAGCGCGCTGCTAAACCGGTGCCGATCCGGACGATGGCGTTGACCGTTCCGTCCGTCGTCACGTGCTGCACGCGTTCATCACGCCACTGGGGGAACTGACCGACGATCAGCCGACGAGCCATGTCCTCATCGATGTGCAGCTCATCGTCATGCATTCCCATGAGGTCGACGCTATCCGGTTCTGCGGGCAGCGCCAGCAGGGGCCTTCTGAACGGGGTCGGGCGGGCGCACAGCACGAGGTCCGTAGAGTGAAGCGGTGACCCGTAAAGTCCGGAAAGTTGTTTGCTACGTCGTGCAGGAGGAGCACCTCCTGGTGTTCACCCATGACGCAGTACCGATGACGGATGCCGGCGTGCAAGTGCCCGCCGGCTCCATCGAACCCGGCGAGACCCCGGAGGAAGCCGCGGTCCGCGAACTCTTCGAGGAAACCGGCCGGCGCGGTCACCTGGTACGAGGGATCGGCACTCAGCACTACGATGTACGGCCGAGTCGAGACGAGATCGCCGTACGGCACTACTTCCACCTGAGCATGGAAGACGCTGATGTAACAGAGCGGTGGACGGCGGGAGAAACGGATCCCTCCCACGGTGGAGCGAGCGTCACTTGGACCTGCTGGTGGATGCCACTGGTCAACGCCCATGTGCTCGCCGCAGGTTTCGGCGGCCTCCTCGGCACCATGCTGGAACAAGACACAGCCCCGTAGCGGATCTTCAGCCGCCCACTACCTGCCGGACGGAGCGGATTAGGCTCTCGTCGTATGAGAGCCGAGACGGATGCCTGCATTTTCTGTGACATCGTGCGCGGGGAGACTAAGTCGAACATGGTCTACGAGAACGATGTTGTCGCCGCCTTCATGGACACGAGCCCTGTCACGCCGGGGCATGTACTGGTCATTCCGCGGGAGCACTGCGCCTACCTGGAGGATGTCAGTGTTGAGGTGGGGGCCGAGATGTTCCGGGTCGCCCATCGGCTCGCCCGAGCGCTACGTCGCAGCGGGTTGCGATGCGAGGGAGTGAACATGTTCCTCGCGGACGGCGAGGCCGCGTTCCAGGAAGTGTTCCACTCCCACCTTCATGTGTTCCCGCGGTTCGAGGGGGATTCGTTCCGTATCGACGCCGACTGGCAGCGCGTACCCCTGCAGCAGCTCGAAGGGCCGGCCCAACAGCTCCGCAACGGGCTGGAGCTGCTCAGCTGACGTCTCGGTCGCACACGGTGGAGTACAGGAGCATGTCGCGTCGCTGGCCGGCGATTTCCTGGTGGGATCTGAGCAGTCCCTCACGGAGGTACCCGGCCCGCTCGGCCGTCCTGATGGAGGCTGTGTTCCACGGCTCGATGTAGAGCTCCGTCCGGTGCAGCTCGGGGATCGTCCAGGCGAAGGACGTGACAGCGCGCAGCGCATCGGCGGCAAGGTGCCGGCCCCTGAAAGACGGGGCGATGCCGTAGCCGATCTGCGCGCGGCCGGCGGGCAGCTCGCGCACCCACAGACCGGCGAATCCCGCGCAGCGCCCGTCGATGGTGTCGACGACGGCGAAGGAGAACCCTGCGCCGTCCATGGGCCGGGTCTGCTGCCGGTGAATCCAGTGCTGAGCCTGATCCGGTGTCGCATTCAGGGGCAGCGTCCCCGTCGTGGGGACGTAGGGGTCTTGGGAGAGTTCCATAGCCATGGGTGCGTCCTCGGGACGGAACGCCCGGAGCGTCACGTTCCCGCAGACCGGGTCGACGGCAGGCCACAGGTCAGTGAGATCGGGCAGGTCCATCCTCGGAGTCTGCCAGCATCGCGCCCCCAGGACCGATGGGCCGGTCGTCGGGTCGACCGATAGGTTGGGGGTATGACCCCCACCGTGCTGCATCTGCGGCCTCTGCAGCACGGGGATGCTCATGCCCTGGCCGGCTGGGGCCGGGATGAGCTTTTCTGCCGGCACGCGGGATGGGCCGCGACCTCGCCCGCCACCCTGCACGATTTCTGGGTGCGGCAGGTCGAGGACCCGCCGACCGGCTTGATCCGGTTGGCCGTCGAGAACGCGGACGGTTACCTGGTCGGATACGTGGATCTTCACGGCTCGAACCCCGGCGAGAAGGAGCTCGGGTTCGTCATCGGCCCCTCACCCCGCTGGGGGGCCGGGCTTGGCCGCCGCGCCGCCGAAGCCGGTCTCACCTACGGCTTCAAGGAACTGGGCCTGGACTGTATCTGGGCCGAAGCCCTGGCCGCGAACACCGCGTCCGTGCGGATCCTTCGCTCCCTTCAGATGCAGGAAACAGGGGAGGGCGGGCACGGGGTGTTCCTGGGTGAGGACAGTCACTACCTGCACTTCCGTACGAAACGCGCCGACTGGACGGGAAGCCGAGGACGATGAGGATCCCTGCCGGGGTGCGCGGGGTGGTGTTCGACGTCGGCGAGACACTGGTCGATGAGTCCCGCGGCTGGACGATGCAGGCCAAGCGGGCGGGAGTGACGCCGTTCGCGTTGATGGGGCTCCTGGGCGCGCTGATTGCCCGGGACGAGGACCACCGTCGGGTATGGGATCTATTGGGAGTCGAGCGCCCCGCGGAGCCTCCAACCATCGAACGAGCCGACCTGTACCCGGACGCGCTTGAATGTCTGCGGGCTGCCAGGGACACCGGCCTCGTCGTGGGGATCGCCGGAAACCAGCCACGCGGGGTCGAATCCCAGCTCCACGAGCTCGGCTTCGCTGCGGACTTCATCGCTTCCTCCGCCGCCTGGGGCGTAGCGAAGCCCTCGGCAGTCTTCTTCGCCCGGATTGTTCAAGCCGCACAGCTCGACGCCCGCGAGATCCTGTACGTCGGGGACCGCCTCGACAACGACATCCTGCCCGCGCGGGAAGCCGGTATGCGCACCGCCTTCCTTCGCCGCGGTCCATGGGGATACCTCCACGCCCACCGCCCCGAGGCCGAGCTGGCCGACTTGCGGGTCGGGTCCCTGTCCGAGCTGACGATGGCGTTCACCGAACGCTGAGCAGATTCCAGCAAGGGATCGTCGATCGAACGCCCCGGTCGCGACGACGAGTCGTCAACTGGCTGGCCCACCGGGGTGTGCTGGAGAATCAGCCTCATGACGAGCACAGCGGTTATCGAGCCCTTCACTGTCCAGGTGGGCGGGCAGTCCCGACCCAAGGTCTTGCAGTCGTTGAAGGATGCGGGCGTGCAGTTCAACGCCCATGCGGAGACGCTGCTTGCCCATCCCGCCTTCGATGCCCCCGCGAGTCGGATACTGCGGATCGTGGAACGAACCGTGGGGCAACTTGGCTTCGAGCACGGTGGCGTCCAATCCCAGATCTTTGCCGCCGCGAGGCATCAGGGTCTTGAGCTTTGCCCCTTGGTGACTGGCCCCTACCTCCGGTTGGCGGTGATGGATCAGGCGAACGCACCTGACTCCATCCTGTCCGCAGGTCGCGGCCCAACCGGAGCAATCCACATCGCGTCCGAGCCTGTCAGCGAAAAGGTCGAGTACCCCAAGGGGTTCTACCTTCGCGTCGTGGACGGGCAGCCCTGGCTGCGAGGCTATTGCTGCGATGACACCTACGTATGGTCCCCGGAACAGCGGCTCGCGCTCCTCCTGCCGGATCGCAAATAAGGGACTGCCGCCCGCTGGAGGATCCTCCTGCGGGTCATGGGCTTAGTTGCGAGGATGACCGGTTGAGGGCGCGTCTTACTCAGGGTCGTGCCTGCAGGAATTCGATCGTGTTTGTGCGACACACTTGGGTTGGTGTCGGACAGGTATAGGTATGAGTGATTCTTCACCGCCCTCTGAACGGGCGGATGCGTTCCGGGCACTGTACGAAGCGGTGTACCCCGATGTTCTCCGGTTCGTGCAGCGACGCTCTGACGTCAGTCTTGCTGAGGACGTTGCCGCCGAGGTGTTCGTCGTTGTGTGGCGTCGCTTCGACGACGTCCCGCAAGGAATTGATGGCGCCCGGGCATGGGTGTTCGGGGTTGCGCGCAACATCCTGCTGAACGCCCACCGTGGTGAGCGGCGCCGCGAAGCACTCGGCGTCCGGCTGGCGAGCATCACCGACACCCATCACGAGGACTCTCATGATGACTCGGTAGCCAGCCGCGTAGACCTGAACCGTGCGTGGCATTGCCTGCCCGAGGTACATCAGGAGGTCCTTGGCCTATCCATCTTCGAGGACCTAGCGGCGCCGCATGCTGCCGCGGTACTTGGCATCTCCCCGGTAGCGTTCCGCGTCCGCCTCAGCCGTGCCCGTAGGGCGCTACGGCTGCTCCTCGATCATCTCCCCGCTTCCGCTGGTCCTAGTGCACCAATATCTGAAAGGACGGCCACATCATGACACCCCGCCACCACACCCACGCGCTGCTCAAGAGCATGGACGCAGCCCACGACGCACCGCCGGCCAATGCACACAGAGCCCAGATGGACCTCGAGCGCATCATCGCTCAGAGCCCCACAGGTTCCCGGCACAACGTACCGTCCGCAGCGCCGAAGGTGACCCGGCAGCCGGCTGCCCGGGCATCTCGTGCTCACCGCGGCCTCGTGATCGGCGGGTTGGTAGCCGCTGCAACCACTGCCCTTCTCGTCGTTCCCGCCCTGACAGCAGGCGACCCAGCCTTTGCAACATGGACTGCCTCGCCTACCCCTTTGACCGGCTCCGACCTGGAAGAAGCGGATGCTGAATGCCGGTCTGCGAGAACCGTCGGAGACGACGTGGTCGATACGGTCGAGGTCGCCATCGCCGAGCGACGAGGAGCCTGGGTGACCGTCATCCTGACAGGCGCTGACGGCTACGAAGCTACTTGCATCACCGACGCTTCCGCCCTTATCCGCGGCGGAAACATGGTCGGCTCATCCGGTCGCCCAACTGCCGCCGATCCCGCTCCTCGCGCCCTGAAAGCGACACAGCTCGGTGTGGGACAGGTTTCCGACGATGGCCCGCTCTCGATGGCATCAGGACGCGCCGGCTCCGACGTCACCGGCATCACCTACACGAGCATCGAAGGAGACGAAGTCATCGCAACCGTTTCCAAAGGTCACTTCGCCTTCTGGCTGCCTGGCGACGAATTCGACACCACAGCTGACGCAGGCCTGCCCGTGATCGTGACCTATACAGACGGGACCACCGAAGCACAGAGCCTCAACTTCTAAGCACTCAGCAACTACGTAGCTATGCCCGCATGCCCATCGCCTACTGGTGGATTGCGTGAACTCAATCCTTCGGGCCCCACTCGCGGCCTGACGGTGGAGCTCTTTGACCGCGACGCGGCACGGCATGCCGTGCCCGTACCCTTGGGGTGGCTCCGTCTCTCTGGTGGCGGGGTCCGCATGTGTTGTTTCGGACCAGGAGAATTAAGAGGCTTATCGTGCCGGATGAACGGGAGCTTGCCCGCGAAGTCGAGCAAGACACTGTGACCGCACTGCTGCAGGACCTGGTGATGGAAAGCGATGACGTCCAGGAGTTCCTGACCGGCCTGGTGACCATCGCCTCCGAAGCTTTCTCCGGCGCGTACGGGGAGGTGCTCTGCGGGGTGACGCTGCTCCGGCCGCACTCCATGGTGACGGTCGCCAGCAGCAGCGAGGAAGCTCAGCGGATGGATGAGATCCAGTACGGTTTCGATGACGGTCCGTGTTTGCGTGCCGCCCGCGAGGGAGAAACCGTGCATATCGCTGACTTCCTGACAGAGACCCGTTTCCCGGAGTACAGGAAGGCCATCGCGGCCAACGGTATCCGTTCCGCGTTGGGTGTCCCGATCAGACTCGATGCGGGAGCCAGTGCGGGTCTGGATTTCTACTCCACCGAAGCGCATACCTTCGACGAGAAGGCGATCGCGGTCGCGGAAGGACTCGCCCGTGATGCCTCGCGGTCGCTGCGCCTTGCGGTGCGGATCGCGCACCTCGGCGAGGAGGCGCGAAACCGCCAGACGGCGATGGAGTCTCGTACCGCCATTGATATGGCGGTCGGCGCGATCATGGCGCAGAACCGGTGCGGGCAGGACGAAGCCATCGGCATCCTGCGGCGGGCATCAAACTCCAGAAATGTGAAGCTCAAGGACCTCTCCGAAGGCATCCTAACCTCCCTCGGTCACACGGGCCCGATCCGGACCCACTTCACCTCAACTCCGTCCGGTCCGCCAGAGCAGTCCCACTCCCAGTCAGAGTAACCTGAGCAGCTTCAGTAATCGGAGCAGAAGCAGCACCAGGGGCACCTGCTGGGCGTCCCGGCAGGACTGATAGTAATCAGTCGTTGATCTCGTTCTCCACGAGTCTGGCCAGTGTGCGCAGGAACCGCCCGTCCTTGGAGGAGAAGTCACGTGGTTCCTGATCGATGACGCAGAGCGCGCCGACGGTCCACCCGCCAGGGCCCCGCAGTGGATAGCCGGCGTAGAAGCGGATCAAGGGATCGCCGGTCACCAGGGGGTTGGTGCTGAACCGATCGTCTTTGAGTGCGTCCTTGATGATCAGAGGCCCGGCGCTGCGGATCGTCGTATGACAGAACGTGACGTCCCGTGGTAGGTCCTGCGCCACCGGTCCGAGCACCGATTTAAGGAACATGTGCCGGTCATCGAGCAGGGCGATGGTCGAGGAGCTGACCTGGAAGTAGTCCCTGGCTTGCTGCGTGTATCGGTCGAACCGGTCCTCAGGGGGGGGAGTCGAGCAGCTGGGTTCGCTCCACGGCGGCCAGGCGTTCGCCCTCCTGCTCCTCGGCGTTGAACAGGAACGCACCGGCAGCGCCGAGCTCGCGCCGGGAGTCCCCGCCCGATTGCGCCACCGCATCGTCGACGTCGACCGGCACCCGGATCTGCACCGGTGTCAGCTCGAGTAACTCATTTGTGGCGCCAGCCACCAGGTTCCGCTCACTCGATGGCAGAGACAACAAGCTGGATAGATAGGCGTGCAACTCAAAGGCGGAGGTCGCACCTCCCAGCCCGTAATACCGAACCCATAGATCATCGATGCTCAGATTCGCTTCTGCCAGGGCGAAAGTAATCATCCTGATCTGTACATGCCCATCCATCAGCGCCTCACACCCTTCCCCCTCGTCATCTCATTGGCCCTCGAGCGAGGTGCGGCTGAGACCAGAATAATCAGTACCCTTAGTAGTCAGAGTCTACCCGTCTCCCATCAGGGGTCGACGACTCAAGGACGACGTACCTGGCTCTGTCCGGTTCATGTGGCTCTGAGAGGACGGGCTGTTTCCAGCCTCCAGCGCGACTCTCGGGGGTCATTGGGGGCGGCCGAGGATGATTCCCGAAGAGTTCCTGCGTTTGTCGAAGTGACTTGATCATTCGCAATGGAAGGACCTCCGCTATGCGCAAGGTTGTTGTGTGCCTGGTGGGTGCCTACGACTCGGGCAGTGGTGTGGAGCCCGCCGTGAGCCGTCGGCTCGTCCCGTTACTGAAAATCCGCGAGCCATAGGTCGGGTCCGAACACTTCGTACTGGATGTCCTGGGCGGGTATGCCGCGGCCAATGAGGGAGCTGCGGACGGCTTGCATGAAGACCAGCGGGCCGCACAGGTAGTATTCGGCGTCGGCTGGAAGGTTCATGGTGCTGACGTCCATGAAGCCCACCAATTCATCCTCAACGACCAGGGTTGGTTCTGAGGGTTCGACGAACCAGGTGAGCATGGAGGCGTCGGGGAGTTGCGCGAGGTCCGCCTGGACCTGGCCACGCAGGGCGAAGGTGTCGGCGGAGTTATCGGCATGCAGCAGCATCACCTGTCGTTGGGAGCCGGATTGCACGAGGTGAGAGAGCATGCCGGCCATGGGTGTGATACCGATGCCGGCGCTGGCGAAGACGATGGGCCGGTCCGTGGTTGTTGTGACGACGTCGCCGGAGGGAACGGAGAGAACCATTTCGTCGCCAACGTTCACGCTCTTATGAAGCAGGTTGGAGACTTCCCCGTCGGGTGTCGACAGTCCGTGGACGCGTTTGACGGAGAACTGGCGGTGGTGCCCGTCATCTGCCCGGGTCAGGCTGTACTGGCGCGGCTGGTGGATGCCGTCGGGCATGAGCACTTTCACGGTGACGTACTGGCCGGGCAGTGAGGGTTTGACGTCACGCTCGTCAGTGCGTTCGACCACGAAGGTCACGACGTCGTCCGTCTCTTGGATCTTCTCCACGACACGCCAGGTCCGCCAAATGGTCTCGGGGGCAAGATTGAGCGCCCCGTACATGACGCGTTCCTTGTTGATCAGGACATTAGCCATCAGCCAGTAGACCTCGTCCCAGGCTGCCGCGACCTCTTGCGTGACAGCGTCGCCGAGCACGTCAACGATTGCCCACATCAGATGATCGTGAACGATCTGGTACTGGTCAGGCCGCAAACCCAGCGACACGTGCTTGTGGGAAATGCGGGCCAGGAGATGATCGGGCATCTCATCCGGTGTGTTGATCAGGAAGCCCGCGAAAGCAGCGACGGAACCGGCCAGAGCCTGCTGCTGACGCCCATCAGCCTGATTACCCCGGTTGAACAGCCCGTCCATGAGTTCAGGGCGTTCAGCGAACATGTGCGCGTAGAAACGCTCCGCAATGTCTTTGATGTTCTCACCCACGACGGGCAAGGTGGCCTGGATGACGGGGCGGGACGTGTCGGAAAGCATGATCGGGCTCCTAAAGAGGTGGGTTTCGGGTCAGTAGTGCCGCCGTGAGTACCCGTGTGGTGTCGACCAAGTCCGCTAATTTTCTGCGGCGAGGAGAACAGATTCCCTGGCGCCGCCACCACGAATGGTGACGGGGACCCCGGAGAATCAGGGTCCAACTGCCTAACGGGTCGAGCTCGAAGCGGCTCGTCACGGGTTCTGATGTATGTCACGACGCCACAGCAGTGGACAATTTGTCCTCGAATCGACGGGGAAACTAGCGGACGATGATGACGTTGCCCGTGGCGTGGTGCAGGACGGCGTGGACGGTGGAGCCGAGTCGGGCGCCGAGGGTGTTGCGGCCTTTTGCCCCGAGCACGACGCAGGACGCGGTGCGAGCCCGTTCGACGATCGCCCCTGGTGTCGAGGTGGCTGTTGTCGCTTCCTCCGCGATGGTGAGTTTCGTGTCGGTCGGCAGCAGGTTCAGGGATTGCTGGATGATGGGGTCGCGTTCGGAGTCGGCGGCGACCTCCGCGGCGACATCGGCCAGGTGCCTGCGGTAGGGGAGTACGTGGAGGAGGTGAAGGGACTGATTCAGGGTTTCTGCCAGGTCCGCAGCCTGAAGCACGGCGCGGTCGCTTTCGGGTGATCCATCGACGGCGACCAGGACATTGCCCTCAGCGGGTTGATCTTCGCGCACGACCATGATCGGGCAGAATGCACTTGCTGCAAGGTGCAGGCTGACGGACCCTACAAGCAATCCCGCGAAACCGCCCAAACCGCGGGTTCCCGTGACCAGCAACGATGCATCTGCTGACAGCTTGGTCAGCACGTCGGCCGGGAAGCCGGTGAGGAGGCGGTGCGTCATCTCGACGTGGGGCGCGACGTGTGCTGCGAGCTCAAGGCCTTCAGAAACCATTTTCTCAGCTGCGTTCTGCAGACCGCTGTCCTTGATGCCCTCGATTGGGCCGAGGTCGTCGGTGAAGAGTGGCCATGGTGTGCAGTGGGCGACAAGCAGAGGTAGTCCGGTCACTGAGGCATGCTGGGCCGCCCAGCGTACTGCTCGCTGGGATCCGTCGGAGCCGTCGTATCCGACGATGACCGGTTTGGGTGAAGTGCTGGTGTTCATGTGGGTACTCCTACGTCGGGTAGCTGCAGTGCTTAGGTGAGATTTCACGTGCCGCGTCCGATACCAGCTAGCTACCCCTAGTGTGCACCCTGTCCGTCGCTACATTGTGCAGCAGGCGGTGAAGGGCGATGATGACCGCACGGAGTGCGTGCAGAGCCGACGCACGTCACCTAGATCAGGAGGAGTGCTTCCCGGCGGGGCTGGCCCCGTGGCTGTCGCCGGCTTGGCTAGTGACCGTCGTGAGCAGGAACACGGAATCCTCCAACGCCTCCACGCCGTGGCGCACATGAGTCAGAGCGACGATCTCCCCGGTGGCCACCTCGGATTGGTCCTGACCGGTAACACGCACCCGTCCATGGAGAAGATACATACTCGCAGCAGGTGGCGAGTTGTGCTCGGCGAGAACCTGGCCCGCCTTAAGCCCAAGAATGGTCTGACGCAGCGGCCCGTCATGAACGAGGATCGTGGCGGACCTGCCCTTATCGGTAGTCGCGGCTTCCTGCAGGGCCTTCGCCGCGGCCATCTCAACATTGGGCATAACGCCTCCTGCAAGTCGTTGTAATCTCGGATACCGCTGGTAGGAGCAACCTTACGGGCACACTCAGCAACACGCAGCCACTCCACCGTCTACCCTTCCCGTTCCGGACGCGCACCTGAACAACGGGACTGCTAGTCGCAGCGATATGGCGGGATTTAGCAACGCGGGGGCGGACTCGTGTGGGTCGCAGCGATAAGTGGCCACCTCTTTGCGTAGATAAATAACGCGCCCCGTTCGTAAGCCGAACATTCACAGACCAAGAGGCGTCAACATCGCGGCAATGGCTCCGTGGGCCATGCTGACAACCGATTACGGCCTGCTGACGCTACTCAGTAGGACGCCCTGCGAGCTCAGCCAACGTGCCAGTAACGGCGAATGAGCTCCTCACGACTAGCTTCATCCTTCGCAAGCTCCCCGTCCAGCGTGGCGTCGTCGGCGTCGCGTAAGCCCACAAGCAAAGCGTCGATGAGGGCACCGGGGAAAACCCCGTTGGCCTCGAACATTTCGCGCTCTGCCTCGAGCACGTCAGCCGACTCCGCGCACGAGGTAGGCAGTTGTTCGAAGTCGTCGTGGTTAGCGGTGCTGAGCCGCTCGGCCAGCTCCAGGCTGCCCGGATCAGTCAGCCCGCGCTTCGCCGCGACGGCCATCCCCGCCAATAGCAAGTGCACGTCGGCCGAGCCGTCCCCGAGCCGGAGCTCGACGGTTTGGGGGTGCATGGCGGGTTCAGGAGCGGGCTCGGTGCTGCCAGGGTTGGCATGGGCAACCATTCCGGCCAGCACATCCCTGCTCCACGCCAGCGGGACCCGGACCAGACCGGTGCGGTCTCGCTCACCCCAGCAGATACCCTCGGGCGATTCATCACCGTCGGTAAACCGCAGGTAGGACGTTGGGACCGTGTTACCGAACGCGGTCAGCGCCCGGGCCGCCGAGAGGTAACCGGCGATCAGCCGACGCCCCGTGTCGTTGATCTCCTCCTTGCCAACAATGGCGCTGGCGCCCTCGTGTACCAGCCGGCTGTGGATGTGCAGGCCGTTTCCCGCACCCTTGCCACTCACCGACGGGGCGAAGGTCACCTCGAGCCCGTGGGCATGGGCGACCTCGCGCACCACCCACTTCGCCAGGACGAGGTTGTCGGCTGCCTGCTCCAAGGGCACGGGTTGAAGCTCGATCTCGTGCTGGACCAGCTGCCGGTCGTCCTCGAGGATGTTGCCAACCTCGCCGTGGGCGTATTTCAACGACACCCCCATGGCGCAGAGGTGACCCAGCACCTGCTCCCGGATTTTCTCGCCTTTGGAGAAGGGTCCCGACTCCTGATAGCCGCGCTCCTCCTCCACGGGGTAGATGCGCTCGGGCTCGTCGACGAGGTAGTACTCCAACTCGCCGAAGGCCTCGAGCGTCATGCCGGTCTCCTGCGTCAGCACCTCGGCAGCACGGCGCACAACCTGCTCGCGCGCGTAGGGCAGCGGCTTTCCGAATTCGTCGTAGAAGGAGCACAACACATCCAGCGAGGACCGCTCCCCGAAGGGATTGACGAAGGCGGTGCGGTGACGCGGAACGATGTAAACGTCACTGCTACCGGTATCAGTGCCGGTAAAGACACTCGAGCCATCCACACGCTCACCTCGTGTCAGCACCTCGATAAGGTGCTCACGCGAATTGATCGGAAAAGCCAGAGTCTTAAGGCGCCCGTCGCCGCCAACGTAGCGCAGGTTCACCTGGTGTAGCCCTAATTGTTCGACCGCCCGCACGAGGTCGCCGCCGGTGAACTCCGCCGACGGCTTGCCGAGCAGACGGACGATCGGATGAGGTTCGAACGCATCGACGGCCATACTCTTTAACTACCAGTGCCAAGACGCGTTCCACCAGCACCACCTTCATCGATCGGCGGTAGTCTCCCGCCGGCCGGCTTTCGCCCGCGTTCGGCGGCCGCGGCCACGCCTGCCCTGGTCCGCTCGGCGAGCTGGTCGCGCTCGAGCTGCGCGAACGCGAACATTATGGTGAGCATCGCCCGTCCCATGAAACCGGTGGTGCTGATCCTCGGTGATGCTGCGGAAATACACTCCCCGCTGCTCGAGGTCATCGATCAGGACCAACAGGTTCCGAGTTTTCCGTCCTGACCGGTCCAACTTCCACACCACCACCTCATCCCCCGCCCGGAGATGATCAAGGAGCTTTTCCAGCTCGGGCCGACTCGCCCACATCCCGCTCACCCCGTGGTCGGTGAAAATCCGGCCGCATCCGCCGCTGTGAGCGCTGCGTGCTCCAGATCAGCGTTCTGCTCCAGCGTACTGACCCTCGCATGCCCGATACTTCCCATTCCAATCCCTCGGCGGGACGGATAGACGAGGGATTAATCCCGGACGGCAGCTGCGGCTTTCATCCCAACGGGCTGATACCCATATTCAACACCGGCCACATCCATGCGGCGCTGTTCTTCGTTGAGTCGATGATGACCGGATAGGTGCTCACAGTCGGTGTGTATTTGCCGATAGTCGGAGATGGCTGTGCGCCATACGCCTCCTGCCCCCCATCAGAGAGTGATTTCGCCTTGCATGCTGGCACCTCTAACGTCATCGAACGGCACAACGTCCGAATAAGTGGTCGATCCGACGGGCCGGTGCTCTTGTTCGCGCATGGGTTCGGCTGTGACCAGTGTCGCGTACCGGGGTTGATGGAGGCTTTCATTCCACGGAAGGATGAGAGTCATGGCAGCACCGAGGAAGTACCCGGAGGAGCTTCGGGAGCGAGCGATCCGTATGGGGGTCGATGCGCGGCGTGATCCGGCGACGAGGCCGGGGGCGCTCAAGCGGGTGGGTGAGCAGCTGGGGATCAATCCGGAGACGTTGCGGAACTGGGTGACGCAGGCGGAGATCGATGCCGGCGCCCGGCCCGGAACGACGACCAGCGACGCCGAACGGCTCGCCGAGCTCGAGCGTGAGGTCAAGGAGCTGCGCCGGGCGAATGCGATCTTGAAGTCGGCGTCGGCTTTCTTCGCGGCGGAGCTCGACCGCCCACATAGCAGGTAGTCGCTTACGTCGAGGCCAACCGGGAGAAGTTCGGGGTCGAGCCGATCTGCGCGGCGTTGCAGGTCGCCCCGAGCACCTACTACGCGGCCAGAGCGCGCCCGC
>NZ_JBTNDI010000017.1:0-45967 GCF_054511075.1 Arthrobacter sp. TMS2-4 | reverse complement strand
CGTTCGAGAGGGTTGTAGGAGATTCCTCGAAGGATCACGCGGTGGCCGCCTTCATGTCCATCACGATGATGAACCCGGCAACCGCGCTACACCACTATGCGGGGCACAACTACCGACTCCGCCGCCAGCAGTGCCAAGAAAGGGCGGTGACTCAAAACGTTGCAACACCGACTGAAAGAGGTGCTGATTTATGCGCAGTTCGACGCGCCGATCGAGGCAGATCGGCCCTGCGGGCTTGACTGGGAAGGAACCCTTGTGCGTTCCGGTAATAAAAGAAGGGCACTCCTGGCCGAGCCGGGTATCCGCCAGCTCATAGGGGCTCCGCCGCCCATCGGGAATCGCAACCACCAAGCCGCAGCCGCGCAGGCACGTCAGATGGTTGGACTTGCTTTGACGCGCCATATGCAGTGGCTCAGCCAGATCCGAGGGATAGGACGAAGCCCCTGATAGTTCCAGGAGGATCCTGGCACGAGTTGGATCTGCCCCCGCGTAACCGAACTTCGCCAACACGGGTGCCTGAATGAGCGTTTCCCCACCCATAGAGTGAAGCGCCTGGTGTAGCGACGCACTGCTATACCTGTCGCGACGTTTGCGAGAGTTCCGGTGAGATGAAACTCAGTCGCGCATGCTGCTGGTCGTTATCTTCAGGTAGCGGGGCTAGGAACCCGGAACCGCCATCTACGATGATCGCGTGGATCGAGTCCTCAGCGCGGACTTGATACGTCTGGAGCATCCAAAGTTTCGGCGTCCCTCCGAGCGGTAGCTTCGGCTTCACGCTCTGCCCGGTCTGCCTGAAAAACTGCCCGCATCACAAAATAGAAGATGGTACCAACGGCTGCCGACGGCAGCAGAACAGCGACGTATTCCATGCCCTAATACTACGGAGCAGGAACTCCGGAGCAGGAACCCTGCAATGACGGCCCGGCGCTGGGTGGGGGAAGGCGCGGAATAACGATTTTTCGCTCCGAGCGCCCCAGCACGACTGGCTGGACCTGACCTAGGGACGATTGACGTCCTGCTCAAGCAGCGGTTCGCCTACCGCCCAGGTATGGCAGGACAAGCACGTAGGGTGAAGCACTCAACCCGCCTCCTTGCTCATAAGAGCACGCGAAGTGTACGACCGGACCAGTGTCGGGCGGCAGCGTTCTTGCATCAGCCGCACCACGTCGTAAAACGCCATGAGCGCACCTGCGCAGGGATCAGGGCAGCAACTAGGCCGGGAATGTGGCCACCGCGGTCGGTATGAACTAGGAGTCGGAATTCGCGTCGCGCCTTGGCAGTCGGTGGCCGGCGACTGCGGCGCGAACGTCCCCCTCCTCGTGCCCGCCCTTCTTCTTGCTCGACGGCAGCATGTTCAGCAGCGGGTGCACAATGGCCATGACGAGGAGGCCCCAGGCAGCACCCAGAACGGCCGAGCACAGGGTGTTCACCAGCCATGCCAGGGAGGCGCCCACCACAGGGATCCCGACGAAGGGGTGCTCCAGGACTTGGACCAGGTCATAGGGCGCGTGCCAGCCGAGGTCGTATGCCCCCTGCAGCATGATGTGGCCCCCGACCCAGAGCATCGCGATCGTCCCAACGAGGGTGATCGCGGCGAGCACGGAGGGCATCCCCTTGACGAGCAGCGCGCCGAAGCGCTTTGAGGTCGGTAAGTCCTTGGTGGTCAGGTGCAGCCCGATGTCGTCCATCTTCACGATGAGGGCTACGGCGCCGTAGACGAGCACCGTGATCGCGAGGGCTACGACGATCAGGATGAGCGCCCTGGCCCAGATCGACTCGCTTGCCACCTCGTTGAGCGAAATCACCATGATCTCGCAGGACAGGATGAAGTCGGTGGTGATCGCTCCCTTGGTGACCTTCGCTTCCGCTTCCGGTCCGCGATCGACAGCGGGCGACTCCTTGGCCTCGTGGTGGCCGCGGAGCTTGTGCCAGACCTTCTCCGCGCCCTCGTAGCAGAGGTAGGTGCCACCCAGCATCAGGACGAACGGGATGACACCGGGGATGAAGGCACTGATCAGCAGCAGCGCCGGCAGGATGATCACCAGCTTGTTGCGCAGCGAACCCCAGAAGATCCTCTTGATCATCGGCAGCTCCCGGGACGGGTCGGCCCCGGATACGTACTGCGGCGTCACGGCGGCGTCGTCGATTACCACTCCGGCGGCCTTGGCTCCTGCTTTGGCGGCCCCGGCAGCGACGTCGTCCACCGAGGCCGCGGCGATGCGCGCCAGGGCCGCGACGTCGTCCAAAAGCGCGACGAGACCGCCGCTCACGACTCGCCTCTCCACGTTTCGAGGGCGGACGACGGATCATGGATACGTCGGTCGTGGGGCATGATCGGCATCCTCGGAGTATACGGTGGCGGTAGTTCGGCGACGGGGAACCGCGTGCGTTCGAGAACGGCTCTGGTGCGTGGTCAAGACGGATGCCCATCAAATGTAGGTACTCCTCAATGCTGTCGGCAGGGACGTTGAAAAGGTCAATGAGAGGCTCTGGGCTTCCTGCGGGGTCCCCACCTAGTCGATGGTGCAGGGCACAGGCAGCTCTGGCCCGCGGACCGAATAACCGCTCATTGAGCACCCGTGTTTCGAATGGATCGCTACCTCCGACGTGTGATGGAGTGTCCTTCAAAACTCGCCAGGGTCCCACCGCTGCAGTGGCATCCAGGAGGCTCGTGTTTTCGCGTGCAGACCATGACTAATTTCGCGTCCGAACCATGACTAAGGAGTAAACAAACGAAGAACCACGGGTGAACAGGTAGCGTGGTGGAACTAGGCTCAGCCGGGTTTCGGAACGGGCAGGATGTCATAGATGTTCAGCGAAGACGCGGACATCGTCGAACGCGAGGTGTTGCCATGTCTGGCCCGATTCTGCACGTAACCCGACGGGTCGGCATCGTCGTAGCACGGATCCTGGCCTACGTTCTGATCTGGGCGGGGCTCGTGCTGCTCATCGCCGCCCTGGGCATCCGCTACTACTGGGGCGAGATTTCCGTCAGCCAGATGCTCATGAACCTCGTCTCCGTGGAGACCGACGGCGGCGGCGGACCCGTCGTCTGGGTCGGCATCCTGGGGATCGGCGTCGCCCCGCTGCTCATGACCGTCGGGATCGCCGTGGTGCAGCACTCCCGGCGGCGCAAGCGCCACCGCAGCGGCGGAAACTTGCGTTCCCGCCGCCCGCCGTGGATTCTCCGCACCGTCTCCACCGCCCTGGTGGCCGCGCTGGTCATCGGCGGCACCACGGCGTTCGTAAGCACGGTGGGATTACGCGACTACATCGACGCGGCGAACTCCGACTACGACCTCGGCGACTACTACGTGGAACCGACCGTGACCGGCGACGAGGACAAGCGCAACCTGGTCCTGATCTACCTCGAGTCCGGTGAGGCCACCCTCGAGGACGACCAGCTCTTTGAGAAGGACGCGTTCGCCCCGCTCAAGGAGGTCACCCGGGCAGCCGACGGCTGGCAGAGCGTGGAGGATCTCCAGCAGTACGAGGGCGGCGGGTGGAGCATGGCCGGCATCGTCGGGACGCAGTGCGGTGTCCCGCTGAAAGGAGCGGGCTCCGCCTCGAGCAGCGCACCCAGCAACGACCTCGGCGGCGGTGCCGAAACCTACCTGGGCGGGGTCACCTGCCTGGGCGACGTGCTCGAGGAGCGCGGATATAGGAGTGTCTTCCTGGGCGGTGCCAACTCTTCCTTTGCTGCGAAGGAGACCTTCCTGAGGACCCATGGCTACTCCGAGGTGAAGGGCCTTACCGACTGGCGCGCTGCCGGTGAGCCGGAGGAGAACTTCCGCAGCGACTGGGGCCTGAGCGACGAACGTCTGATGGCGAAGGCGCGGGACGAAATCGACGAGCTGCACGCCGAGTCGGAGCGAACGGGCCGACCGTTCAACCTCTCGATGCTCACGCTGGACACCCACGAGCCGGTGTACGTCTACGACTACTGCGACGTGGACACGCAGAACGAGCTCACCTCTGTGTACTCCTGCTCCATGAAGCAGGTGGCCGGATTCGTGAACTATATGAAGGAGCAGGGTTACCTCGACGACACGGCCGTGGTGATCATGGGGGACCACCTCAAGCACATGAGCGCCGGTGACGCGTTCCACGAGCAGCTGGACGACCACGGGAACCGCACCGTCTTCAATCGCGTCTGGGTCCCTAGCGGAGACAAAATGGGCAAGCTGCGCCCCCGTGTGGACCAGCTGAATCTGTACCCGACGATCCTGGAGGCCGCCGGCCTGACCCTGCAGGATCATGAGGCCGGGCTGGGCGTGTCCGCGTTCACCCCGGACGTCCCGGCCGGTACGGCCCAGGCATTGCAGCCGGAACCCTACGCCGAGTTGCTGAACTCGCTGTCCCCGCTGTTCTACGCCAGGGCCTGGGCCGGCCAGGACGCCGCCCCATAGCGCCGTCCGTCCTCGGCCCCGCGGCACAGCTCAGCCCCCGCGGCCAATACTGCAATGCCCTGATTCGATTCGGCGAAGATCCGTACACGATTGGCACCCGTCATCCTGCAGCAGACCTAGTTCCGATAGTTTTTTCGAAAGCTGGTGCCGATCCCAGGAGGAGGTTCTGCCGAGCTACCGTCAAGATCAAAAGTAGGCCAGGCAGTATGAAGGCGCATGGCTGAATTCATTCGGCCGCGTAGGTTGAATCGCTGCTGGGCGGCGGGTTTAGCTAGGTGACGAGGGTGGCGTAGACGACATAGTTGTCGTCGAACTCGCCGGTTTCCGGATCGTATCCGTCACAGGTGATCAGGCGCAGCTCGGACCCCGCGGTATTGCCGTACACGGTCTGGGTGGGGAATTCGTTCTTCGGGTATTGCTCACCGCGATCGAACGTGAAGGTCGCAGTGCTGCCGTCTTCGCGCAGCACCTCGATGGTGTCACCGGTGGTGAGATCACGGAGATCGGCGAAGATGCCGGGCCCGCCGTCGGTGGCGTTGACGTGTCCAAGAAGAACCGCTGGTCCGCGCTCCCCCGGGGTGGGTGACTGGTTGTACCAGCTCGCGGGTGCGCCGGGCCCATCCGGTGGAACTTCCAGGGATCCGTTGTCCCGCAACCCCGTACTGAGAAGCTCTGATCGGGCGCCGGTGGAGGGAATGAAGAAAGACACAGGCGCTGACGCTGGCAGGACTGCCGGCGGCTCGGGTGCTGCGACCGCTGTCGGCGGTATCGCAGGCGTGGCTGGGACCGTCGGCGATGTTGACGAAGGCGAGGAGTCGGGTGCCGATGACTGCATCGCTGTTGGTGCAGCTGAAGTACCAGCACCGGTGCCGGTGTCTGCTGGCGTGGAGCAGCCAGTGAGGAGGAACAGAGCGACCGCCGCAGATACCAGGTGGTGTCTGCGGCGGTCGCTGGGTGAGCTGATCATCAAGTTTCTTTCCGTGGTGGAATCAGTTCGAACTGCTGGGACTGCTGGGTGGTGCTGGCTAATTATGCGTGTGTGCTGCGCGGCGGCGAACGGCGAAGGTTCCGCCGGCTGCTGCTGCCAGGACGAGGCCACCACCGAGGGCGATCACGCCGGTGTTAGAGCCAGTTTCGGTAGCGACACCGGTGTCGGCGCCACCATTGGGCATGGCACCCATCTGTTGCTCGACGAGCGTGCCGCACAGTGCGGGCGAGGTCGCGCCGAGGGGCAGGGAGGGCTCCAGGTCGCTCGGTGCGTTGAAGGCCTCTTCGGTGCCGGTAGCGGTTGCGGGGTCCAGACCGTGGACGACGACGACGGCGGTGCCGGCGGCAAGGGATTCCTGGGTGGCCTTGTCGAGGGTGATCTCGCGCTGGATGGTGTAGCTGCCGCCCTGGCCGCCGAGCTCGAGGTTCAGGCCCTCAGCGGGAGTCGTCGCTCCGGAGGTGGTCAGGGTCGTCAAGATGCCACCGTAGGAAGCTGCGCCCTCGGTGGTGCTGAGAATCCCGTCGGCGTTAGCGTCATCGGCAGGTGTCGGGCACGTGCCCAGGGCTCCACCGTGGATGTGCTGGACATGGGGGTACGGGGCGTCCATGAAGGTTTCGGCGAGGCCGGCGACCTGCAGGTTCACGGTCGCCTTGTCACCCTTGACGTCGAGGCTGATGGTGCCCGTGCCGGTGGTGCCGCTGAGCTGGCCCAGGGTCGAGGAGTAGGTGCCGTCGTGGGCGGCCATTGCGGGCGAGCCGGCCATAGTGACGGCGCTGATGGCGAGGGCCGGTACTGCGAGGAGGCGCATCTTCTTGTTCATGGGATCAATATCCTTCACTGTGCGATGAGGACATGTCCGGACCCGGACACGCACTGTGTGGAATTCGGAGCATTACCCCGTGCAGATGGCTTTCCCAGCACACCGATTGCAACCAAACTTCGTGACGCGTCATCGTGTCCTTCTCATGTTTGCTCACCCATAAGTACTCGCACCCTCCACAGGAAGCGTACGAACGGGCATGATCAGGGCAGGACCTAGGGGATGACCGATTCACATCTCGCCATTGCTCCGCAGCATGTGCCTCACTCGTGGTCGATCCTGAATGTACAACTTGCGGCAGGGCGCCTTGGAACGGTTCGCCAGCAATCACAATGCCAAAACAAAGTGCGGGCACGGTCACAACAGAGCGCGGGAACGGTCGAAGATCCTTATAGCTACTGTGAGTGCCATGTCCGGGCAACTCACAGGTGTGGCCTGTAGCGTCGATGCATCTTCACATGCGAATGAGGATCGACCCGGTTCGCCGGGTTCCGGCGCCGGCAAACATCTACGGACCTCAATCCTGATGTCCGCCGGCCCCTCTTTTGCAGGGGCCGCCTCCGGAAGCATAGACGCGCCCCTTCGCAGGATCACCCCGTTTCAACGGTGGCTCAGCTCGCTCGTGCTACGCGCAGCGCTTGCACTAGCGAGCTGGCCCTTAAGTAATGGATAGGCAATCTTTTAGATGAATCCCTGGCTCGCGGCCCTGATCCCTCTAGGAATTATCGTGGTCCTGGGGTTGGTGGCTTTTTTCATCGGTTACCGCCAGTACCTTCCGGACCGGACGGATCAGGACAGCAGGGGCCACGGTCCCAAATCGTCTTCAAAACCGATGTCCACGAGTGCCATGACGGATGCGAGCTTGAAGCACGATCAGCTACGAGAGAAAATTTCGACAAGTGACCGGCTATTGTCCCGAGCAGTGGACGAGCGAGCTGTTCTGGTGCAGTTCATTGATGCCGGGGCACCCGAGGCCGCCAGCGTTCAGAAGTTTGTCGCGGAACTTCGCCAAGAGTTTGGGGATCGCATCAGCTTCGCCGCCCGTCACCTTCCTGCGACCGAACCGAGTCGCATCGTCAGTGCGGCGCTGGAAGCCGCAGACCGTCAGGGAAAGTTCGACGACTTTCTTGATGCCTTGCTTGCTCCAACCGGACGACCTGCGGCAGCTGAGGTTGGAGGGGGCCCCGGTACATCGGTCGAAAAGCTTCAAAGGATCGCGTGTGAGCTTGAGGTGGACTTGCAACAGTTCACCGCCGATATGGAATCCCCGTCGACAGCAGCCGTCCTTGCTGAGGACCGAAAGGACGCAGCCGCTATGGGAATAACCCGCGCACCATCGTTCCTGCTCCTTGACGGACGCCACCACAACATCATCACCTCACGCGAGAATTTCCATGTTGCGGTCGCCGCGGCCGCGGCCGCCTCACGATAGGACCGGTCCCTTCGGAGCTAGCTTCCGCCTGCGTGATCTTGTGAAATAACCGTGCGCCAAGGCTGCCAGGTAGACCAAGAAAAGGCTTCCGATGATCGATGCAAAATCGGATTCCAGCATGAGGTTCACGGTGAAAAAAATCCCGAAGGTGAAGATTCCGATGACCAAGAGTGTGCGCTCGGCCCAAACGTCGCCCTTGCGGTATGAGAAGCCGGCGAGGCCGGCGATGGCAGTTCCGAGTCCGATGGCGAAGCCGCCCCAGGACGTGAAAACCAGCCCCATCCACTTGAACAGTGCCGGGTGAAGGCTTCGTAGCTCCTCTGGTGTCATGCCGGTATATCGCTGGTCTTCGGGCAAGAGCACGACGACAGGTCTCAGGAATACGAAGGCGATTCCCATCAGCACGGCCAGGGCGCCCACAGCGACAAGAGTCGCCCATGCCGTTTTCGGGGGTGTTTGGTCGTACACAGCGCTCCTCCTCTGTCCAAGAACAGTGGATCACTGGAAATAGCATTCTCCTGAGGAGACTAGCGGCGATGCCTCCCCAGAGATGCGCGGCCGGCGATTCTCGCCGACAGTATCCTGTCAGCTGTCAACAGGGCGATGGAACTGGTGACCGGCTTAGACGATAGGAACGAGCCGAATGCCGCGACAGAACGGGCTGAGAAATTCTGTGCGTTTGCCCTAGGACTGCTGGGTGTTCTCTAGACAGGGTTGACTGTCGGGTCTAGCGTGTGCGGCAGGTCGACGATACTCATCAGCAGTCGCAGCGTGGAGGCATGCAATGAAGCACCCCACAAAATTCCTTCTCTCGGCCACGCTGTGCACTTTCGCACTCTCAGCATTCGGCTTGACCGCGGCAGCCGCCCACCCGGACGGCCAGCATGGCTTCGACGAGGGACACCTCGCGGGCACTGGTGCGTCGGGGGAGCTTCAGCTCCTGGATATCGTGGGGCTGACCGACACTCCGGATCTGATCGCTGACGTGACGGTGTCACCGGATGGGAACACCGCGTATCTTCTGAATTGGGGTGAGCCTGACTGTGCCGGCCCTGAAACGGGAGGGCAGACCAGCCCGGACGCCGGTGTCTACGTGGTCGACATCTCCAATATCGAGACCGATCCGACGTCTGCTGAGCAGATTGGCTTCATTCCCGCCCACCAGGACACCCGGCCGGGTGAGGGATTGCAGGTCATTGAGCTCACCACGGCAAGCTTCAGCGGTGACGTCCTTGTGGTCAACAACGAGCAATGCGGCAAGAACGGCAAGGGCGGGGTGTCCTTGTGGGACGTCTCCGATCCGCTGAAACCTAAGAAGCTGTCCGAGAGCTTCGGTGACCGGGCCCCGGGTGACAGCGATGCGAACGAAATTCACAGCGTCTTCGCCTGGGACGCAGGAGATCGGGCCTACGTTGTCGTGAGCGACAACGCGGAGTCCACGGACGTCGACATTTTCGACATCACCAAACCCAACCGGCCCCGACTTGTGGCCGAATACGACCTCAACGACTTCGGTGTGCAGCAGCCCGAGCTGGGATTGACCGAGTCATTCCTCCACGACATGGTGGTCAAGGAAATCGATGGCCGGTTTATCATGCTGCTGTCCTACTGGGACGGCGGATACGTCCTTCTGGATGTGACAGATCCGGCTAACACCGAGTTCCTGGCAGACACCGACTTCGCGGACGTCGACCCCCAGCTGCTCGAGTCACTCGGCATTGAACTCACACCCGAAGGCAACGCCCACCAGGCTGAATTCACCATCGATAATGAGTTCTTCATCGGCACTGACGAGGACTTCGACCCCTACCGGACGGACGATCTGAGGATCACTAGCGGTCCTGGCCAGGGCGACTATCCCTCGAACATCGTCTCGGGAGGGCAGGGCCCGGCAGCCTTGGAGGATCTGACCCTCAATGGGCCCGTGGTGTATGGCGGTTACGGCTGCCCCGGTTCTGCCGCTCTCCCGACTCCGGAAAGCATCCCCGGGTACCTCGACTCACTGGCGGCGGGCGAGGAAACCATCCTGGTCCTCCAGCGTGGCCCTGCCGGTGACCCCAGCGCACCGGAAGAAGCGTGTTTCCCCGGCGACAAAGCCCATGAAGCTGCGCTGGCAGGATGGGACGCGGTGCTCTTCGTGAACCACCACTCCGGTGAGGCCGCCGGCGGAGAACCGTTCTGCGGCAGCGGTGGTTTCACCGATGAGATCGTGGCGATCTGCACCACCCACACGGCATTCCACACGCTGTTCACCCTCGAACCGCAGGATCCGGCATCGTGGGCCTACCCGGAGAACCTCGCCATCGGAACCGTCGGTGAGGACATTGAAGTGGGATCCACCTTCGACGGGTGGGGCTACGTGCACCTCTTTGACCCCGAGACGATGGAAGACCTGGACACCTACGCCATCCCTGAATCCCAGGAACCGGCCTACGCATTCGGCTACGGGGACCTCAGCGTGCACGAGGTGGCAGTAGACCCGCAGGACCCATCCCTGGCCTACCTTTCGTACTACTCCGGCGGCATGCGGGCCCTCCAGATCCAGTGCGGCGGTGTCCCCTACGATCCAGCCACCGCGGACACCATTGACAAGAGCACCTGCGAGCTCGTCGAGGTCGGCAGCTACCTCGACCCGGCAGGAAACGACTTCTGGGGCGTGGAAACGTTTATCGGCGAGGACGGGAAGACCTACATCCTCGGCAGCGACCGTGACAGCGGCCTATGGATCTTCACAAACCCATGACCCCGGGTGCGGGAGGTGTTCGACATCAGTCAACGCCTCATGGGCGGCAACGAACCAGACCTCACTGAGCGCGTGTGCGCTCTGCGACCGAGCGCGCACCAGCCGAGATAACTGTCTTCCATCTGCAACTGCGACAGGTTGGTCGCCGTCTTCCAGGGCGGGGACTATCCTCGTCTCCGATAAGCTCCATCCTCAACTGAAGTGATCGCGCACGCTGCAGACACGATGGATGAACTGCCGAACCTCGACTCCCCGCTTATCAGAACCGTGACCACAGACCACAGACCATGCCCAAGGATCGTTGAGCCCTACGAGTTGGCCGCACTGGCCTCGAGCAAAGCGCATTCAGTTGGGACGATTACCTGCGGGCGGGGATGCCGAAGCCGGTGAGTCCGCGTGGTTTGTAGATCGACAGGCCAAGCGCGACACCCAGGACGATGAGGGCCGCGCCGGCGTGGAGGATGGGTGATGCGTTCGGCAGCAACTCCCCCGGCCCGGTGGGCGCGGCGGGGTTGCGGGCGGCGCCGGCTAGAAGGGTGAGTGTCTCCATATAGAGGAGCAGGATCACGGTAGCGAGGACGGTGATGAGCAGTTTGATAATCACCCAGTAGTGGCGGATGAGCCCCCAAGGGGTGCCGAGGGACTGGATGATGCCTGTGACGAGCGAGGCGATGCTCAGGGGTACGAGGGCCAGCCGCCCGATGGTTTCCATCGAGGCGTAGGCGGCGCGCGTTGTCCACTCGTCCTGTGTCGTCGCGGCGGCGATGGCGAGGATGAGGAACGCCGCAATAGCGCCAAACCACCCGACGGACGCGCCCACGTGAAGCATGAGGGCTGCCTTGCGCAGGCGCGGGGGCATCACCATCAAGACGGAAGGACCTGGCTAACACTGGTTGCTGAGTCACCAAGGGCCCCGTGCATCCCGGGGCCGTGCTGGATGCCGAGGGCACTAGAGATCAGCAAGGCTGCGGCGATGACCAGAACGATGGCGAGGAAAACCTTCACCCAGCGGGGCATCGGCGGGCGAGGCGGACGCCGGTCAGCTTGGGTTCGGGTGCCGCCCTGATCGGTAGGGGGTCGATCCGATGATTCCGCTATGCATGGTCCTCTCAGCGCAGCCGTTGATTCCTCGATACAAACTGTACAGGGGCTGAACAGGTTGTATTAGGTGGAGCGCTTTGTAGGGTGAACCCATGGGGAAGTTGTGGAAGGACACCGTGCAGGAACACCGAAGCTCTGTCCGGGAGGCGGTGCTGGATGCGGTGGCACGACTGGTGGGTCAGGGTGGGGTGCCGGCTGTGTCGATGACAAAGGTTGCTGACGTGGCCGGAATCTCCCGCGCGACCCTCTACAAATATTTCCCGGATGTGGAAGCGTTGCTCGCGGCGTGGCACGAGCGGCAGGTGAATCAGCATCTGGTTCATCTTGGTCAGATGCGCGTTCACGCGGAACGAAGTGGGAATCCGCTTCAGACGCTGAGGTCGGTACTTGAGGCGTACGCGGTGATGTTGCAGCAAGTACCCATGGCGGAGGCGCCCGCGTTCCTGCACCAAGGTGTACACGGCGCGCAGACGCAGGAGCATCTGCGCGACTTTCTGGAGGCCTTGATCAGGAGTGCCGTGAAAACGTGCGCGCAGGAGGCCGGAGGAGGTGTCCGCTCGGACATTGCGCCCCGGGAACTTGCCCTGTTCAGCCTGCACGCTGTGAATGCGGCCGCCGCCCTGCCCTCTGCCGATGCAGCCCGCAGTCTGGTCGGTGTGATCGTGGACGGCTTGGTAATACGTCCATAGGTTCGTCCATAGGTCCGCTTCCGGTGAGCGCTCACAAGGAGCGGCCAGCGGCGTGGGGTGTTTTGGGCAGAGAAAAAGCGGCAGGCACCCCCGTCCAGGGCACCTGCCGCCTTCTCAGTCTATGGAGACGGCGTTCAGGTCAGCGAGTATTAGCCGTTGACTCGCACGAAGGACGAGCCAGCCAGGTCAGACAGCGGGTGCTTGATGGTGAGGTTCGCACCGTTCATGCCGCTGCTGATGACTTCGCCGTTGCCGACGTAGATGCCGATGTGACCGGGGCGGATGACCAGGTCACCGGGGGCGGGCGTGGAGACGACCGTGCCGTACTGGTAGAACTGTGTCGGTCCGAGGTCCCCGACGTTCAGGCCGATCGAGCGCAGGGCCCGCTCGACGAGGATGGTGCAGTCCTGGATGGAGCCGAGCTGGCCGTAGGCCGAGGCGACCAGGGCCGCACCGACACCGCTTGCCGAGACATCGCCGGCGGGAGCCGCAGGGGCTGCCGGGGCGATCGGGGCAATATTGGACGAGAGCAGCTGGACACCGGCCGGTGCTGCGGCAGGGGCCGGAGCGGTGTAGGAAACCTGGGTTGCCGGTGCTGCGGCAGGGGCCGGAGCGGTGTAGGAAACCTGGGTTGCCGGTGCTGCGGCGGGCACAGCAGCAGGGCTCGCGGCGGCCGGGGCCCACGTCGAAGCAGCGGAAGCACCGGAAAGGGTGATCTGCTGGCCCGGGTAGATGACCGAGGCGTAGGACAGGCCGTTCTGCGCCAGGAGCGCGTTAAGGCTGATGCCATGCAGGGCGGCGATGCCACCCATGGTGTCACCCGCAACGACGGTGTGGACGCCGGCTGCTGCAGCGGGAGCCGCGGTAACAGGTGCTGCGGTGGCGGGAGCCTGAACGGTGGTGCCGGCTGCTTCCTGCGTGTAAGTTCCGGCCTGGGCGGGAGCTCCTACGGCGAAGACAATACCGCCGGTCGCAGCTGCGATGATGGCCGGCTTGCCCAGCGCTACAGCGCCGGTCTTCGCGGAATAGGACAGCCCTTCAAGGGCGATCGAGTGATTGACGGTGGCGCGGTGGCGCGCTGAAGTGATTCGTGACATGCGTCGGTTGCCTCTCCCATGCCTGCGGGGTGAGCTGTCGGGTTCGGATGGGAGTGCACCCGGCCGCTTCATCCCAAGGGACGGAAATAAAGCGACTTAACCCCAAGGACCACGCGTGGTGGCCCGTACATCTTGGGTCCCCCGTTCCTGCCATACGGATATGAACGGACGTATCCCCGGCAGCGGCAGGACTCGGCATTCTGCCCGGGAGTGTTCCAGCTGGTGCTGTGAACACTCGATGACAATACCCCCCGCTGGTATCAAATGTCACGTTGGGGTAACGAACGCAAGGGAAAGGCCGCATGCAACACGCCGCGCTGCATGGAAGCGGGGCCCGAGGCGAACTTCGCTTGAGCCCGCCATGTCAAGGGCGCACCCGCACTCCCGTAGCCTGAGGCACCTTTTCGGAGCCAAGCAGGGGATGATTAAGGCGTGAAGAAGATCTCACTTCACCCCTCTTGTTTATATACCCCCAAGGGGTATATATTTTTGTTGTCGAAAGGAACGACGTGACCACCGAAACCGAGGCTTCTGTTCAGCGGGGATACACCGCTGATAAGGACGCCTACCTCCGCAGGCTCAAGCGCATCGAGGGCCAGGTGCGCGGTATTGCCCGCATGGTCGATGAAGACAAATACTGCATCGACATCCTCACCCAGGTCGCGGCCATCAATAAGGCCCTCCACGCGGTGAGCATCGGCTTGCTCGAAGAGCACATTGCGCATTGCGTTGTCGGAGCAGCTCATGAATCCACCCAGTCCGGAGATTCCGCCGCCGTCGACGCGAAGGTCAAGGAAGCGACCGACGCGATCAGCCGACTGCTTCGTTGACGGTCCGCCGGCAGCCTTGCCGGCTCCGGGCAACCCTGCCGGGTGCCAGATCCCATTCCTCCCCGCTCTGCCGAGAAAGAGAACATCCCATGCAAACGACCATTAACATCACTGGTATGACCTGCGGCCACTGCGTCTCGTCGGTCATGGAGGAACTTTCCGGCGTGCCCGGGGTCGAGGGGGTCGATGTGCAGCTCAACGCCGGTGGGGTCTCCACAGCGACGATCACGGCCGACGTGGATCCCGATCCGGCAGTGCTGAGCAAAGCAGTAGAGACCGCCGGTTACACGGTCGTCGACAGCTGACCCTCACACCACCACAGCCTGCATCCCGAACGGGATCCCCACCGCGCCTGTGCAGGGCACAGTTCACTTCCGCGGAGGAGTCGGCACGAGGATTTTCGGGGCGCCATTACGGTACTGAACCCCTGGCACCGCCAGGCAAGCGGTAGGACAGGGCCAGCGAAGCAGTACTTCCCGACGTCGTCCAGCGGTGTCATCGAGCACCGCGCCTCACCAGAGGCACCTCACCCACAGCACGTCATCGAAGCCACGGCAAGGAACTAGACGCATGAGCACCGACACAGGCGTGGGCACCACTGCCGGACAGATCATCGATCTCGACATCGAGGGCATGACCTGCGCGTCCTGCGTAAGCCGGGTGGAACGTAAGCTCGGAAAAATCGAGGGTGTTCAGGCCTCGGTGAATCTCCCACTCGAGTCCGCGACCGTCACGGTACCCGAGGGCGTGAGCGTTTCGCAGATCATCGACACCGTCAACGCCATCGGCTACAAGGCGACCCTGCGCAGCGCTAGCCAACCGACTCGGCAGCCCGCTACCGAAGCCACGGCAACCCGCGTGGCCACCCCTGCAGGTCCTTCGTCTACTGGTGCCGGCGATGACACTGCCGGTGTAGTCGCGCCCGGCTACCGGGTCGGTCCGGGATCGGAGGGGAACGCGCCGTCGGGGCTAGGCGGGTTCGCCGAATCACGGGAAAACGTTGACGCCGCCAGGTCCCGGGACGACGCGAAAGCCTCAGCCGCGGAGAGAAAAGCCAGGTCCTTGAAACGGCGCCTCATCATCGCAGCCGGTTTCACCATCCCGGTGACGATCATCTCGATGCTGCCGGCAGCCCAGTTCCCGCACTGGGGGTGGGCTGCCCTTCTCCTTTCCCTGCCCGTGGTCACCTGGGCGGCCTGGCCGTTCCACCGGGCGGCCGCAATCAACGCCCGCCACCTCTCATCCACCATGGACACCCTTGTGTCCATCGGTGTCGCTGCGGCATTCCTGTACTCCACCTGGCAGCTCATCGCTGATCCGATGCTGACCGCCCACACCGGCATGGACATGAGCGCCCACAGCCTCTACTTCGAAGTGGCGGCCGTCGTCACAACCTTCCTGCTGCTGGGCCGGTTCCTGGAAGCCAACGCAAAACAGCGCGCAGGAAACGCGCTCAAAGCACTGCTGAACCTTGGAGCGAAGGAAGCAACCGTCCTGCGCGACGGGGTAGAAGTGAAAGTTCCGACAGCATCCCTGACTCCCGGAGACGTCTTCGTCGTCCGGCCGGGCGAGAAGGTGGCCACCGACGGCTTCGTCATCGAGGGCCGCAGCGCGGTCGACACCTCCCTCATCACCGGTGAATCCGTTCCCACCGAGGTCGGCCCGGATGACACGGTGATCGGCGCGACGATGAACACCAGCGGACGCCTGCTGGTCAAAGCCACCAGGGTCGGCAGTGAGACAACCCTGGCGCAGATGGGACGCCTCGTCAGCGCCGCGCAGAGCGGCAAAGCACCGATCGCCAGGCTCGCTGACCGCATCAGCGCGGTCTTCGTGCCCATCGTTTTGCTCATCGCCGTCCTGACCTTCGTGATGTGGATGGTCCTCACCGGGGATACGGGCTCAGCGTTCACCGCGGCCGTCGCAGTCCTCGTGATCGCCTGCCCGTGCGCCCTTGGCCTGGCGACACCGGTCGGCCTGCTCACCGGAACCGGCCGGGGCGCGCAGCTGGGCATCCTCATCAAGGGGCCCCAGGTCTTGGAGGACACACGCACCGTAAATACGATCGTGCTCGACAAGACCGGGACCGTCACCACCGGCAGGCTTTCCGTCACCGCCGTCAGCCCTCTGGGTTCCCTGAGCGAGGACGACGTACTGGCCGTCGCCGGGGCTGTCGAAGCAGCCAGTGAGCACCCGATCGCTGAGGCCATTGCCGCAGCAGCAGCCCGTCATGGCCGGCTCGCTGCCGTCGAGGACTTCACCAGCGCAGCAGGCGGAGGCGTGCGCGGCACCGTCAACGGCCGCTCCGTTGTGGCTGGCACCGCGACCTGGCTGACCGAGAACAACATCACGATCACCGCTGACCACCGCGCTTCCCTGATTTCCCTGCAGGAAGCAGGAGCCACAGTGATCTGGGTCGCCCTCGACGGGACACCCGAAGGGCTGATCAGCCTCTTCGACACCGTCAAGACCGGCTCAGCATCAGCCATCACCCGGTTCAAGGAACTCGGGCTCACTCCCATGCTGCTCACCGGCGACAACCGCGCAGTGGCTGAAAAAGTTGCCGCCGAGGTGGGCATCGCGCCCGAACACGTCATGGCCGAGGTGCTGCCTCACCAAAAAGTCGACGCAGTGAAGAAACTGCAGGACGCCGGAGCGACAGTGGCCATGGCGGGGGACGGCGTCAATGACGCAGCCGCCCTCGCCCAGGCGGACCTGGGCATCGCCATGGGTTCCGGCACGGACGTGGCGATCGAGGCAGCCGACCTGACGGTGATGGGAAGCAGCCTGGAACAGGTCGCCCAAGCTATCGAGCTCTCCCGCAGGACCCTGTCCACGATCAAGACCAATCTGTTCTGGGCGTTCTTCTACAATGCCGTCGGCATCCCCGTCGCCGCCCTGGGTTTACTCAACCCCATGCTGGCCGGCGCGGCCATGGCCGCCAGTTCCGTGCTCGTCGTCGCCAACTCCCTGCGCCTGCGCTCCTTCGGCACCACCCACAACACCACTCCCAGCACCCCACGCACCCCACAGAACACCGCATCAGAGGCTGGACCAAGGGCCACGCAGAGCACCGGAAGCCTCGAGCGATGAACGGGCCGACCCGTATTTCAGCGGTGGCACGGCCAAAAATCGGTGTGCTGCTCGTTAGCGCGCTGGGCATTTTCTGGCTCGCCGTCGCCTTCCAGCGCAGCTTCACTTTGCTGGGCGACCCGGACCTCGTGGCGAAGGCGGTGGGCGCCGCATACCTGCTGCTACCGCTGATCTGCATATGGGCGCTCACCCACGAGTTCCGGTTCGGCTTCAGGGCGCAGGCGATGGCGCGCATCCTCGAACGCGAGGGCGGATTGACCGTCGATGACCTGCCGCGCTCCCCTGCTGGCCGGATCGACCGTAAAGCCGCCGATGAACACTTCCAGCAGGCCAAGGCCGCCGCGGAACAGGCCCCGGATGACTGGCGCACCTGGTACCGGCTCTCCTGCGCCTACGACACCGCCGGAGACCGTAAGCGCGCGCGGCAGGCGCTGCGCACGGCAGCAACACTGCACCACGAAACAACTCAGCCTGCCTAACCGAGCCGCATATTCAGCCGCATACCCAGCTGCACAGTCAGCTGCGCTGGCGGTGCCGCGCTTCCCCGCAGCACTTCGTTACCCACCCTGCGAACCTGCGAAACCTGCAGCTATAGAAGCCGGCGCCGTAATTCAGAACTGTCCATGATCAAGCCCAGCCGGGTGGCCCACAGATCAGCCGGCTGGGCAGTGTTGATCCTGTGGAGTCGTGAGCTATCCGAGGGTTGCGGCGAGTTCCCGGCACGCTGTTTCGCAGCGCCGGCACGCTTCGGCGCAAATCCGGCAGTGCTCATGCATCCCTGCGTGCTGCTCGCACTCATCCGCGCAGGCCTTGCATGCCACTTCGCACGCCAGCAGGATCGCGCGGGTGATGTTCGCGTCGTAACCGGTATGCCGTGACAGCACCCGGCCGGTCGTCGTGCAGATATCGGCGCAGTCAGCATTCGTACGAATACATTTGGTGAGTTCGGCGACCATGTCCTCGCTCAAGCATGCATCCGCGCAGGCCGTACAGGTCTGCGCGCACTCGAAACAGGCCGCAATGCACTCGGCGAGCTTTTCCCGGTCAATACCATCAAGGTCCTTCGGATACGTTTCGAGCATAGAAGTGATGTGCGTCATGGAACTTCTCCTTCTTCGTCAGTCGAATTGATACAGACGGAGGTGAATGTGGTGATGTTCTTCGGGCTCACCCCTGCCAGTGACGCTAGCCCCTGGTCCGCCCCGCAAGCGAGCAATACGAGTCGGACGGGAAGAACCGATAAACCCCTTGACATATACCCCCTGGGGGTATAATTTTGGGGTTGTTGGACACGACACCAAGCCGCTCCCGCTGAAGCTGAACTCCCGAAGACTTCATCGCGGGGAGCCCAGTAGGTGCAGATGGCGTCCATCGGCGGTTCCTACATCCTCATGCCCCACTTTCGGAGGTTCTTCTCATGTGCAGCACACCCACTTCCACGTCCTCTCCCCTGACCCTTACCGAGAAAGAGCCTGCCGGTTGTGCTTGCTGCGCCCCACGGGACACTGCCGCGCCTGCCCATCAGCCCAACCCGGAGGAGGCAGTGGCCGACTTCGCGCTCATCGGCCTCACCTGCGGTTCCTGCGCGTCCCGCGTCAGCGGTGCCGTCACTGCCCTCGAGGGAGTCAGCAACGTGCGGATCGACCTCGTCCCGGGCGGCACCTCGACGCTCAGCGTGATCAGTGCTGAGCCCGTCAATTCATCAGCTATCGCATCGGCAGTGGAGAAAGCCGGCTACCGGCTCCTCACCAGCTGATTCAGCGGGAGGACCCAGCACCATCAGGGCACCCAGGCGGTGCCAGGAGAGGTTTGATCATGACGAACAACGCACACCACCACAATCACCACCAGGGCTCCCCCAGTCCCACCATCACACCCACCGTCGCGGAAGCTGCAGCCAACGGCAGCGATGACGCCCACACAACCCACGGCCAGGCCATGCCCCAGGCGGACGCCCACTCCGCTCTCGCCGAAACACACCCCACCGGCGACGCCAACCACAACGGCCAATCCGGTCATGCCGGTCACGCCGGTCATTCGGGACATTCCGGCGGGGCTGTGGATGAGGATCATCAGGTCCATGCGCATGGGGAGCATGCCGGGCATTCCACGGCGATGTTCAAGAACAAGTTCTGGCTCAGCCTGATCCTCACGATCCCGGTGGTCGCGTTCAGCCCTATGTTCACCATGCTCTTCGGGTACATGCCACCGGAGTTCCCGGGCTCGAGGTGGATCGCCCCGATCCTGGGCACGGTTATCTTCGTCTACGGCGGAGCCCCGTTCCTCAAGGGCGGGGTGACGGAGCTGAAGTCCCGGCAACCGGGCATGATGCTGCTGATCGCGATGGCGATCAGTGTCGCGTTCATCGCCTCTTGGGTCACCACGCTGCGGATCGGTGAGTTCGACCTGGACTTCTGGTGGGAGCTCGCCCTTCTGGTGGTCATTATGCTGCTCGGGCACTGGATGGAGATGCGGGCCCTTGGCTCCGCCGCCGGAGCCCTGGACGCCCTGGCCGCGCTGCTGCCCGACGAAGCCGACAGAATCACCGGCACTGGAACCGAGGCAAGGACTGAGACGGTTCCGGTGAGCTCCCTGGTCATTGGGGACGTGGTCCTCGTGCGCTCCGGCGCCAGGGTGCCCGCGGACGGGCAGATCGTCGACGGGGTAGCTGAGTTCGACGAGGCGATGATCACCGGGGAGTCCCGCACGGTGTCCCGCACGATCGGGGAGACTGTCGTCGCCGGAACCGTCGCCACCGACAACGCAGTGAGGGTGCAGGTCACGGCGGTCGGCTCGGACACCACCCTCGCCGGAATCCAGAGACTGGTCGCCGAAGCACAAGCCTCGTCCTCTAGGGCGCAGGCCCTCGCCGACCGGGCCGCAGCCCTGCTGTTCTACTTCGCGCTCGGCGCCGGAATCCTGACCTTCATCGCCTGGATGCTCCTCGGAAGCCCTGATGATGCCGTCATCCGCACGGTCACGGTTCTCGTGATCGCCTGCCCGCACGCCTTGGGCTTGGCGATCCCTCTGGTGATCGCGATCTCCACCGAACGCGCCGCGAAGGCCGGGGTGCTGATCAAGAACCGCATCGCCCTGGAACGCATGCGCACGATCGACGTCGTCCTGTTCGACAAGACCGGCACCCTCACCGAAGGCCGACATGCCGTCACCGCGACCACCACGGTCACCGGTGTCGCAGAGGCTGAGCTTCTGGCCTTGGCGGGAGCCGCAGAGGCCGACAGTGAGCACCCCGTCGCCCGGGCCATTGTCACCGCCGCCCGATCCAACCCGGCAGCGGCACACCTCGGTTACACGGGCACGGGTTTCTCGTCCATGACCGGGCGTGGTGTCCGAGCCACCGTGAACGGCCACGAGGTCGCTGTGGGCGGCCCGAACATGCTCACAGAACTTGGACTGGTTACCCCTGCCGACATCGTCGGGACGGTGCAGGAATGGGTGGGCCGGGGAGCGTCCGTCCTCCATGTCATTCGCGACGGTGCCGTGATCGGCGCGGTCAGGCTCGAGGACAAGGTACGGGAGGAATCCCGGGCCGCCGTGAAGGCCCTGCAGGACCGTGGGGTGAAGGTCGCGATGATCACCGGGGACGCACGGCAGGTCGCCGACGTCGTCGGTAAGGAGCTCGGCATCGATGAGGTGTTCGCTGATGTCCTGCCGCAGGACAAGGACTCCAAAGTCACCGAACTGCAGTCGAGGGGATTGAGGGTCGCGATGGTCGGCGACGGCGTGAACGACGCCCCAGCCCTCGCCCGGGCCGAGGTCGGCATCGCGATCGGGGCGGGAACGGACGTGGCCATGGAGTCCGCCGGCGTCGTCCTGGCCGGGAACGACCCGAGGGCCGTGCTGGCGATGATCGACCTGTCCCGGGCCAGCTACCGAAAGATGATCCAGAACCTCATCTGGGCCACCGGGTACAACGTCCTCGCCGTCCCCCTGGCCGCGGGCGTGCTCGCGTTCGCGGGGATCCTGCTCTCACCTGCCGCCGGCGCGGTCCTGATGAGCGTGTCCACGATCGTGGTGGCGCTGAACGCGCAACTGCTGCGCCGGATCGACCTTGACCCGGAACGGATCAGCACCACGGCCTAGCACCCGCCGGTTTCACCGCTACCGGTCCCACCGGTGTCCTCATCCGCACTCAGCATCCGCGAGAAGCGGCGGACACCGGTGGGAAGGCTGTGGCGATAGGGCTCACCCCGGGGCACCACCAGTGCCTGCGGGTCGTTGGGCAGGGAGGGGGCGGAACAATCGCACCGACGTGCACGAAGCGGCTACCGGATACCAAAGGGTATGCGAGCTGGGCCCCGGCAGGAATGTCCGCTTGGCCTCATCGGGTGTCGGGCCCCTACTGTTGTTGTGAAGGTCAAACTTCATCCCGGCCCTGAGGGAGTACCCCGCCCGGGTATTATTTTGAGTTGAAGGATGGCTGAAGGATGAGGGGAGGGACGAACACACAGTGAAAGATCTGCTGCTCACCGTTCCTCGATTCCAGCGATCCTCCGCAACCGGAACCCTCGTGTCGTTGACGTGGACCCTGCGGCTTCTGACTCTTCTGGTCGGTGTACTGGCGATGCATCTATGGATTAGCCCGACCATCGGTGAGCCAGCAGGCAGCACGGCTTCCACCCACACTGCTCCGACCCACACCGTCGCTTCCGCGCCCACCGCTTCGGAAGCCACCGGAACCCTCATGACGGCCGGAACCACCGTCCCGGAAGCAGGCCCAGCAGCAGGTTTAGCTACAGGTCTAGCAGCGGTGATGGTCGCCTCCTCCTCCGATGGCCATGGCTCTGCCGACGGCTCCCTGTGTGAGCTGACCTGCCCGAACGGGCACTCCATGATGGACGCCATGTGCATGATCGCGCTGCTGATCATTGGTCTCGCAGGTTTCCTGGGGCTTCGCTCCGCGCTCCTACGCGGCACCCTGATCCGTCGCGGCCCCCCATCACTGGCCTTCACTCTTCCTTTCAGAGCACAAACAGTTTCCTTGGTTCAGCTCTCGATCAGTCGCACATAAACACCGGGAAGCCCCTTCGCGGCTTCCTCATGTTCCCGCCTCACACGCCTGTGCACTTGCCGGCTCTGTCATGACCGGACTCCCCCACCTCGACACCACTCAGGTATCACCTCTCCATCGGTACCGCCTCCCGCTCAGAACGAACTCTGCGCGCGGACGGTATGAGTGGCGCCAGAGGATGCACAAGGCAGCCGACGTCGTGGGAACACCGACCAATCGTTTCTTTCCTGAACCCGTGTATTCACATACCGAAGGACTGTTCTCATGAAGCACCGTTTCGCATCACTTACCGCCCTGTCCGCCGCCGCTCTCATCACCCTGTCCGCCTGTGGTTCATCCTCGGGCGGCGGCATGGAGGGCATGGACATGGGCGAAGAAAGCTCCGCCGCGGCTGCCCCCAGCTCCGCCGCGGCGGAGGCCACCCCGAGCGCCTCGGCGGGGGCTACGTCCGAAGCCACCTCCAGCGCATCTGCCGAGGACATGGGTGAGCACAACGACGCGGACGTCATGTTCGCGCAGATGATGCTGCCCCACCACCGGCAGGCCGTTGAGATGAGCAACATGCTCCTCGACAAGGAGGGCATCGACCCTGCGGTGACCGACCTCGCGACCCGCATCGCTGCCGCCCAGGAACCCGAGATCGAGCAGCTCACCACCTGGCTGGAAGCCTGGGGCGAGCCCGAGGAGCCCGAGGGCGGCATGGAAGACCACGACATGGGTTCCATGGGCGAGGGGGAATCCATGGAGGGCATGGGGTCGATGCAGGGCATGATGAGCGACGAGGACATGGCGGCGCTTGGCACTGCTGAAGGCGTTGAAGCCGAAACCCTGTTCCTGGAGTCGATGATCGCCCACCACCGCGGGGCTGTGCAGATGGCCCAGCAGGAAATCGAGGACGGCATGTTCCCCGAGGCGATCGAGATGGCCGAGACCATCGTGGAAACCCAGCAGGCAGAGATCGAGGAGATGACGGCACTGCTCGAGCAGCGCTGACATCACCCCTTCATCACTGAGGCCCGGCAACTCGGCTGATTGACCAGCTGCTCGCTGATACCTCGATCGCCGGAGCCTGAACCGGGGCCCGCTGCCACCATCATGGCGGCGGGTCCCGGCAGCCCGGCCCCGATGACATTTGCGAGCTGCTTCACTCCGGCGGCCCTTTTCGGGGGCTACGCTTCCTGACCTGAAATCACTCCCCCACCTCTCGAGCGGGACACCCAGCCATCCTCACGGGCATTCCTGCCCGTCGCGTGCTGCCCGCGCCCTACGCATTCCCCTGGAACACCCCGGCCAGCCCGGTATACCCGACAAACACCGAGTACACCGAGCACCGACGGCAGCACCAGCAGGGACGCACCCTTTGATCGGATACATCACCCCATGACTTCCCCCACTGCTTCTCCCACTCCTTCCTCCGCTGCTTCCTCGCCTGCTTTCCTTGCTGCGGGACGTGTGCCCCGTGCCTGGCGCCGGCGCGCCCTGGTCGGGGTCTCCCTCGCCCTGACGTTGGGGACTGTGGCGTGCACGTCATCGACCGATTCAACAGCTGAATCGGCAGCCGGCTCAGCGGTCGGCGATGACGGTGCAGGGTTGGCCGCATCGGCCCAGCCGTATCCCTCCCACGTCCATGGGCTGGCGGTGGATCCTGACACGCAATCGGTGCTGATCGCCTCTCACGAGGGCCTTTTCGCGGTCAACGGTGAGTCCGCCGAACCCATGGGGCAGCCCATTGATCTGATGGGCTTCACCGTCGGTAGCGACGGAACCTACTTCGCTTCCGGCCACCCCGGCCCCGGCGTCGATCTGCCTAACCCAGTGGGACTGATCAGCTCCACCGATGGGCTCACCTGGTCCCAGGTTGCCCGTGGCGGCGAGTCTGACTTCCACACCCTGACCACCACCTACCAGGGAATCATCGGGTTCGACGGCACCCTGCGGGTCAGCACGGACGGCAGCTCCTGGACCGACGCGACCACCCAGATCAGCCCCTACAACCTGGCCGGGAACCCTGCCACGGAGCTCGCGGTCGCGACCACCGAAGACGGTATATACCGGTCCGAGGACGCAGGAAAGACCTGGACGAAAGAACCCGATGCCCCGGTCGTCCTGGTAGCCGCCGTCACCGACGGTTCGGACATTATCGGCATCCTTCCCGCCGGTGACGTCCTGACCAGCACAGATGCCGGCATCACCTGGGAGCAGGCCGGGAAAGTCTCTGCTCAGCCCTCAGCGGTCACCACGAAACGGACGTCCAACGGCACGGACATCTGGGTAACGACAGAGAACGGGCTGGAGAAATCAGTCGACAACGGCATGACCTTCACCACCGTCATCGACGCTGGCGGCGCCTAAAACGTGTTCCCTCAAACTCATCTCACCAACCACCCATACCACCACCAGGCCAATCACCCGGCCAACCACTCGACCAGTGATGCGGTGGGTGATCTGTGCGTGGGAGCGACCACCGGCACGAGCAGATCTGGTCCGAGCACCGGCGTGGCTAGGGACAGGACACCGGGCATCAAGACCGATGTGAACACCGATGTGCAGAGGAATATGCGGACGGGCGGCGGGCATACGTCCCTCAGCTCGGGGAGACTGCCATGACCGTTGGTGAGTTCTTCGCCGACACTGTTCAGTCCGGGGCCCTGCTCGCGGCGATTCCGCTGGCGATGACAGCCGGGATCGTGTCCTTCCTCTCCCCGTGCATCCTGCCGCTGGTCCCCGGGTACCTCGGCTACGTCTCAGGGCTCACCGAACCGGGCCGGCCGGACAACCGCAGGCGGGTGTTAACCGGGGTGGCCCTGTTCATCCTCGGATTCGCGCTCGTGTTCACCCTGTACGGGGCGGCGTTCGGGGTCATGGGATCCTGGCTGCTGCGGTGGCAGGACCCACTCATCCGGGTCCTTGGCCTGTTCGTGATCGTAATGGGACTGGCCCTCGTAGGCCGGGTCTCGTTCCTCCAGCGGACAGCGAAACTCACGTGGCGCCCGAAAACAGGGATCGCCGGCGCACCCCTGCTGGGTGTCGTTTTCGGTCTCGGCTGGACACCGTGCATGGGTCCGACCCTCAGCGCTGTCCTGGCACTGAGCACCACGACGGGCACCGCATGGCGGGGAGCTGTCCTGGGCTTCGTGTACTGCCTCGGCCTCGGGATCCCCTTCGTCCTCGTCGCCCTGGGAGTCCAATGGGTCACGACCGCCCTGGCCTTCGTCCGCCGCCACATCCGCGTCTTCAACATCATCGGCGGGTCCCTGTTGATCCTCGTCGGAGCGCTCATGGTCACCGGTGTGTGGATGCTGTGGATCTACCAATTGCAGAACCTCGCCGGCACCTTCCTCACCCCCATCTGAGGACGCGCTGGCGCGCCGAGCCGTCCACCCCCGTACCTCTACAACCGGAGGGAACCTTCGTGAAAAACCACCCGTACCCGCCCATACTGTCGGTCGTGCCACGCCCGGCACGAGCCACCGTGTGGTCCCGTCGCGCCGCGGCGATGCTGGTCGCTTCCTGCCTCGTCCTCGCCGGCTGCGCAACAGCCAACGATGATCTCGCCGAACAGGCCCGCGCCGGCGACAACAAGAACTACATTGCCGGGGACGGGTCAGTGGCCGAATACGCGCCAGAGGAGCGCAGCGAACCCCTGGACGTGCAGGGAACCCTGTTCGACGGAACTCCGGTCACCTCCGGCGACTGGGCCGGAGACGTCGTCGTTCTGAACGTCTGGTACGCGGCCTGCGCACCGTGCCGAGTGGAAGCGCCCTCCCTCCAGCAACTCAGTGAACGATTCACCCCCGATGGTGTGCGCTTCTATGGGGTGAACGTCCGCGATGAGAAGCCGACGGCGGAGGCATTCGAGCGGACCTTCGGCATCACCTACCCGAGCTTCGAGGACCGCAACGGAAAGCTCCTGCTCCAGCTCACCGACTACGTACCACCCCAGGCCGTCCCCACCACCCTCGTCCTGGACCGGCAGGGCAGAGTCGCAGCACGCATCCTCGGCGTCGCCGACGAAACGACCCTCCGCACCCTGATCAGCGACGCCCTCAACACCCCCACACCCACCGCCAGCACCACCGCCAAAACCAACGCCCTCCCCTACACACCAGGAGCATCAGTCCCCCTAGCGCCACCGGTCACAGGGCTTAGGGCAGGGATGGCGTTCGTGCGCGGGGTCGATGAGCAGCAGGGTCGGAACCATGTCAGCTGACACGAAGCCCGACGCGGGACAGGGCGGCCGTCCCATCCCTCGTCAGAAGGGCGGACCGGCAAAGGATGATGTCCGGGTGTCCGCTCTCGGGCCGGTGGAGATGCTTCGTTGGGTGTGGCGGCAGCTGACCAGCATGCGCACTGCACTGCAGCTCCTGCTCCTGCTCGCGGTTGCTGCCGTGCCGGGGTCCTTGTTCCCGCAGCGTCCCGCGAACCCGGCGGTCGTGACCCAGTACCTGCAGGACAACCCTGACACCGGTCCCTGGCTGGACAGGTTCCAGCTCTTCGACGTTTTCTCCTCCGTCTGGTTCTCTGCGATCTACCTGCTGCTGTTCACCTCGCTCATCGGCTGCGTCATTCCGCGCACCAGGGTGTATTTGAACGCGTTACGGGCAACACCGCCCCGCACACCACGGCGACTGTCCCGCCTTCCCCAGCACGGCACACTCACCCTGCCGAACCGCCCCGCCCCGGTCCCTGATCCGGGTTCTGGTCCAGGCCTGGATTCGGCCGGCCAGCCTCCCTCTGTTGTACATCGCAGCCTCACTGCCACGGTCACAGAGGCGGCCGCGGTTCTTCGCAAGCTCGGGTACCGGGTCGACGTGCGGGATGCCGAGACCGGTCGGCCCTCCGTCGGGGCCGAGCGGGGATTCCTGAAAGAAGCAGGGAACCTGTTGTTCCACACAGCTTTGATCGGGGTGCTGGTAGCCGTCGCAGTCGGCGGGATGTTCGGGTACCGGGGGCAGAAGCTCATCGTGGAGGGTGAAGGATTCACCAACGCCCTGATCGGTTACGACTCCTTCACCCCCGGAACGAACTTCAACGAGGACACCCTGGCACCCTTCGCCCTCACCCTCGAGGACTTCGACGTCACCTTCAACCGGGACGACCCAGCCACCTACGGGCAGCCACTGGACTTCACTGCCACCATGACCGTGCAGGAGAACCCCGATTCCGCCCCGGTCCGGCAGGAACTGAAAGTCAACGCGCCGATCGGCATGGACGGAACCAACGTCTACCTCGTCGGAAACGGTTACGCGCCGGTGATCACTGTGCGCGACGGCGATGGCAACATCGCGTTCTCCGGGCCCGTACCCGCCCAGCCCACGGACTCGGCCTACACCTCGACCATCGTCATCAAAGCCCCCGACGCGCAACCCGACCAGCTCGGGTTCGTCGGGTTCTTCCTGCCCACCGCCGTCGTCGACGACACGGGGCTTGCCTTCGGCTCGGATCCCGACCCGTTCAACCCTCGGCTGAACCTGAACTCCTACTACGGCAACCTCGGCCTCGATGACGGCACCCCCAGATCCGTGTACCAGCTCGACACCACGGAGCTGACGCAACTCAACGGTAGGGATACCGACGCCGGCGGCATCGTCCTGGAACCGGAGCAGACCTATGAACTGCCCGACGGCAAGGGATCCATCACCTTCGACAGCCTCAAACGCTTTGTCGCACTGGACATCACCTACGACCCAGGCAAGATCGGGGCCCTCGTGTTCTCCACCCTGGCCCTGACCGGACTCATCCTGTCCCTCATCACTCCACGCCGCCGCGCCTGGATCGCCGCGTCCACCTCCACGGACGGTCACACGGTCATGGAATACGGGCTCCTCGCCCGAGGGGAAGACCCCGGACTCGGCAAGGAAGCAACCAGGATCCGCACCCACCTGCAACACCACTTCCAGCAGCAGTCCGGGCACCAGTTTGAGCAGCAGTCCAAGCAGCAGTCCGGGCACCAGGAGTCACCCAAAACCCCGCACAGCACGACCCCACCGGGCCCTATCCCCGACACCACCGAAAACACCACCCCCAGCACTGTCACCAGAACCGTCACGAGCAGTTCCACCCGACCATCGGATCAGTCATGAACCCCGCACCGCCGGATACCTACATTCCCTCCCCCACGATCAGCGCCCTCCAGTTCGGACCCATCACCCTGAACTTCTATGCGCTGTGCATCCTCGCCGGGATCGTCACCGCGGTGTGGCTGACCGGACGCCGCCTCACTGCCCGCGGCGGCCAGCCCGGTCAGGTCCTCGACGTCGTGATGTGGGCGGTCCCGTTCGGCATCATCGGTGGCCGGCTCTACCACGTCATCACCGACTATCAGCTCTACTTCGGGCCAGGGAAGGACCCTGTCGACGCGCTGAAGATCTGGGAAGGCGGACTGGGCATCTGGGGAGCCATCGCCCTCGGTGCCCTCGGCGCGTACATCGGCTGCCGCCGCAACAACGTCGGGTTCCTCGCGTTCGCCGATGCCGCCGCCCCGGCAGTCCTCATCGCCCAGGCCCTGGGCCGGTGGGGCAACTGGTTCAACAACGAACTCTACGGGGATCCCTCCACCGCACCCTGGGCCCTGCAGATCCACGCCATGGACGCCGGCACCGGACGGGCACAGCTCAACCCCGACGGAACACCGGTCGTCCTTGGATACTTCGACCCGACCTTCTTGTACGAGTCGATCTGGTGCCTGATCGCAGCAGCCCTGATCCTGATCCTGGATCGAAGAACAACCCTTGGTGCCGGGTCCGTCCTCGCCCTGTACGTCGCCCTCTACACCGCTGGCAGGTTCTTCTTCGAACTCATGCGCTCCGACTACGCCAACACCATCCTCGGGCTGCGCATCAACACCTGGGTCTCAGCGATCCTCTTCCTCGCCGCGACCACCCTCTTCCTCATGCGCAGAAACCGCCCCCGATCAGCCACGCACTCCACGGAACTCCAGGACCCACCGCAACACCCCGAAATACCTCCCACCCAGCAGGCCGACACCACCGGCCCCAGCACCCGCTAACAACCGCTCACCCGACGGGACCCACCTCATGCAACAACCCCACGAACCAGGGGCCATCATTCCCCCATCCGACCCGCCAGCTGCCCCACCGCCCGCACACCCATCCCCTGGTGGTCGTACCCCTCCCCCGGTCTCTACCCCGGAAAGCACTTCCACCGCCGATGGGCTGCTGGCAGCAGATGAACCGGTCCTATGGAAGGAACGCCTGTACCCGAACTTCTGGGTGTGGCTGATCATTGTCGGCCTGGCCTTCGTCCCGGCGGTTGTTTTCGCGCCCATCGACATGACCATCGGGGTCGTGGCATCCGTCATCACCCTGATCTTCCTCGTGATCATGATGGTGACCTCCATTCCCACCATCGTGGTGACCCGCTCCGTGCTGCAGGTCGGCCGCGCCCGGATTGACCGGATGTATGTCGGCACAGCGGAGGCCTTCATCAAGGAAGAAGCCACCGCACAACGGGGAACGGGCCTGCACGGGTTGACCTACCTCTGTATCAGGGGATGGATCGACGCCGTCGTGAAAATCGAGATCACCGACAAGGAAGACCCGGCGCCGTACTGGCTGGTGTCCTCCAGGCACCCCGATGAACTTGCCGAACTCCTCACCGCCCGGACACCGCAGCCGTGACGTGCAGGAAAGAACGCCTCGACCGAGTGGAAGGTAACTACGACATGGGATCAAATAAGCGCAAATCAACGCAGCTACGAGCAGCGAAGCAGCGCTACGTTGCAGCACAACACGCCGAAACCGAACGACAATACCGACGAAAGCAACAGCGCAAAGCCCTCATCCTCGGCGTGATCCTTCTATCCATTGCCGCCGTCACCGCCCTGACGACTTTCATCCTCGTTACCTGACAGTCAACGAAATGAGCAGCACCCTTCACCCGGCATTGGCATTGGCATTGGCATTGGCATTGGTTAAGGGACGGGGCAGGGCCTTTCCTGGTGTCGCGTCCAACCTGGGGCGACACCTGCATGACTCATCTACTCACCTGAGTAATTGAGTCAGGCCGAGTACAAGCCCTCCGGTGCTCGGACCACGGGTAGTGGCTTGTTCGCGGGCTTGTGCTCCATTGCCGTGCAGCCCTGGAAGGGGCCGGTGCCCGAGAAGAGGGCGGCCATGGTGGGGTCGGCGTAGTTGTTCCACCAGTTCGCCAACCCGGTTGTCGGGTCGAGGCGCAGCGCCTCCCATGCCCGCCATAGTGCGTTGAGACGGTTCACTGCTTCCTTGTGTCGCCACCAGCTGGCGCACCAGGTGAACTCCGCACGTCCATGAGACTCCACGGGCCGCTGATACTGGTGCACAAGGAACTCGGTCACAAACTCCTCGAGGTTGTTAAAGACCATTTCGGGAGCAGGCTGCCTGGTCCCCTGAGCTCGGGGGACGCTATCAGTCTCGAGCTCCTCGCCGGGAAACATGTCCTCGGCAGAGTCGTCGGCCCCAAAGGGTGCGTGTAGATCCATCGGGCTACTCCTTCACCATGGCCGACCAGCGGTTACCGCCGGCAGCGACAGCAGGGCTGGCAGGAACTTCGGCAGTCCTCTCCGCCACCGGAGGTGTCGCTGCAGCGGATGCGGAGGTGACTCGTGTGCCGTTGTGAGCGGCTTCCGACGCCGCGACCTTATCGGCGTAGGAACGGTCGCTGACAGGGACTGTGCGCAGCAAGACGGCGCGGGATCCGGAGCCGAGCATGATGGCCCGGCCCTTGGGCATCGCGGCGAGGTCCGCGACGGAGAGGATGTCGTCGGTGGAGTCCTGGCGGCTCGTGGAGCGGCTGTCCTTCTGCCTCGAGGTCGATACCGAGGTGTACCGGTACTGGCCGACGAGGTCGGAGAGCATCTTCAGGAAACCTTCTTCCTTGACGTTGCCGCCGTAGGTGACGACGTTGGCCGTGGAGAACAGTTTTCTCATCCCGGATTCGCCCCACACGTCGACGCCTTGAGACCAGGATTGTAGGAAGGTAGAAACCACGATTCCTCGGGAACCGTAGTGGCTGTAGAGGTCGGGCAGGTTCTCCCACCGGCACACGTTTGCAGCCTCATCGAGGACGCAGACCATCGGGACCGCCAGGCGACCACCGGGCTGGGTAGCCGCGTACTCTTCGGCTGCGGTGGCCGTGGCCACGGTCAGGGACGTCACCAGGGGCCCGGCGGTGCCGGCGCCTTCCTTGGAGAGCGCGTAGAGGGTGTTCTTGCCCTTGATGAAGTCCTCGGGCGTGAACTGCGGGCGCGGATCGTCCGGTCCGCTGGGGTTGACCCATGCGGCGATTTTCTCGTTCTTCAAACACGTGGCCATCTGCCGTGCGGTGCCGTAGACACCTTCGCGCTGCTTGTCGGGCAGTGACATGGTGCTGCCCATCGAGTCGGCTTCCTTCCGCCATCCGGCGTCGAACAACAGACCGGCGGCTTCCTGGTTCTCGGAGTGGGAGAGCCAGCTATGAACTTGACTGATCGGACGGTCACTGACCGCGGCAGCAAGCAGGTACCCGGCGAGTAAGTCCTTACCGGCGTTGTCGAAGTAGGCATCTCCCCCCTTAGCCCCGACGGGCCGGGAGCCGAGGGCGAAGTTGTTCGCCATCTCCGCGGCTCGTTCGGCGTCGATCACGTAGCTGAGCGGGTTCCACCACCAGGTGGGTGTTTCGTTGGCGACGCCCTGCGGGTCGAAGATCCACACGTCGCCGTTCTCGGCGCGGATGTCGCGGGTCAGATCGGACAGGTCGCGCTTGTTCGACGTTGCGATCACCGGACCGGGCGCCTCGATGATCGAGGGCGCGGCCTGCGTCGTCGTCTTCCCGGTACGGGTGCCCCAGATGTGCAGGAGCGTGTCCTCCCACGACGCGTACAGGGTATTCCCGCCGCGCACCATGCGCCCGATCATGACGCCGGGCGATTGTTGGGCGCTCAGGCCGAAGCGGGTGGCTTTGGCTTTGACCTGCTTCTCCGTGAACGGCGCGACGTCCTTCAGGGACGCCATCTTCACTGCAGCGCGGTCGTGCTTGACGAGTTTTCGGCCCTTGCGGATGCTGAGGACGATGTACAGCACGAACAACGCCAGCAGGATCACGCCGGCGATGATCGCCAGCGTGATCTCGGTGGACCGCCACGGCATGATGCCGGTGAAATTCCCCAGCGATCGCGGCCAGAAACCGGCCGGGATGCCCCCGGGTCGGGGGTCGAGTTGGTGTCCGAGGGTGTTCAGCCCGTACAGGGCGCCCGGGACGCCGACAAGGACGATGATGAGGACGACCAACAGCGCGGCCTCGCCGCCGAGGCCGGCTGTGTGCTTGCGGTCCAGTGAGCTCACAGCTCGCCTCGTTCCTCTGCAGCTTGGGCTTTGGCCTTGTGCCATTTCTTCTCGGTGTCGTGGACACGCGACCGGCGCTCGGTGGGGGTGAACTCCATCGAGAACGGGATGCCGGCCCGGGAGCCGACCTTGATGAAGAACTTGCCCTGGCCTGGTGGGGGCTGGGTGGTCCGGTCGTCGTTGTACCAGGCGGCGTTGTCGTCGTCCTCGAGCCACGCAGCCAGCTCATCGTCCGTGAACGACTGGTCGGTGCGCCGGAACACGTCGTCGTTGGTGTAGCGCATCGCGTCGTCGCCGGCCCGGTTCCAGGCGGGCGGGTCCTGCCATGCGGCGAGCTGTTCCTGCTCCCGGTTGCTTAACGGAACGGACTGGGTGAGCAGCGGCATTTCGGAGCGGGCGAGGCCGCCGAGGATCTTGATGCCGCAGCGGTCCATGATGCCCTGGGCTTTATGTCGGTCCGCTTCGTCCTTGACCGCTTTAAGGTCAGAGGGAGTGTGGGAGGCCATGATCTGACCGACGCCCCACTCACGGTTCAGACGGGTGAGTGCGTTGACCTGATCCACGATGCCGGGACCGGCCGCCAGCGTATTCCACAGCTCATCGAGGATCACCAGGAACCTTTGGCGCTCGATTACGCCGTCGTCAGCGAGCATGTTCGAGGTGGTGACGGTCCCGAACCCGGCCGACCAGCACGCCATGAGTGTTGCCGCCCGCAGATCGTTCTCGGCCTGCGAGATCCGGGAGAGGTCGAACGCCATCGGCGTCGTCGCGTCGATCTTGTGAGTGGACGCCTTCGAGAACATGTCCCCGAACGCGCCAGCCCCGCAGAGGGAGTTCAGTGAGGACTCCAGGCCTTCGGTGATCGTGTCGTACCGCTCGTTACTGCCACGATCCAAAGCGACCTCCCGCACCTGCGCCGGACGGGCCTTGAGGACGGCTCGCAGGTCGTCCATGAGGGGAACGGTGCCGGCAGGGTTGTGTGTCGCTTCGAGGACCATCAGGCACCGGTCGAGGATCGACTCCTCCCGCTCATCGAGCGGCTTTTTGCGCAGGATCGCGATGAGCGCGGCGATGAGTCCGCGACGTCGTGCGTGGAGTTCGGTGAGCAGTTCCTCCCGCTTCACCGGGGAGAGGCGGGTCGCAGCTTCCAGCGCGCCGGCGTCGTCGAGGGGGTTGATGTGCCCGATACCTCGACCCAGCGGCAGGCCCTTGCCGCCGAGCTTTTCGATCATGTCGATGTGCTCGCCCTTGATGTCCCCGAGGATCATCGGGTTCACACCGAACGCGCACAAACCGATCGCCATGCGGCGCAGCAGCGATGACTTCCCCAACCCGGGGTTCGCCATGACGAACGCGGACGGGTTCGAAATGAGGCGCACGTTCTGGAACCACGAAATCGGGTCACAGCACACCGGCTCGTTCGAGAGCAGATTCCGGCCCAAAGGTACACCTTCCAGGGGTGCGCCGCCGCCCATCGGGAACGGGTACAACCCGCACACCTGATAGTTCGTGCCGCGCATCTCCTTCACCGGGTGCAGCAACTGCGCCTCACCCATCCCACGACCCTTGAACCCACGAGGCCCCGGACGCAGCGCAGGCTTCACCGCCGTGCTGCCCGTCCGAGCTTTCCTCGCATTCGTCGCAGCCTTCGTGCCGCTCTTGGCTCGGCCCTTCGCTTTCGCAGGAGCGTTCACTGATCCGGTCGTGCCGAACTTCGCGAGAACGCGAGCCCATGCTCCGTCAGGAACCTGCTCTGGGCTGCCGGGGTTGAAGGAGCCTGCAGCGGGGTTGAGTGCGTTCATTAGAGTGCGTCCCTTACACTCTTGGGCAGGGCCAGGTGGTCGGGTATGACGATGCCCAGCGGCAGGCCGGCGGCGAAGGTCGAGTCCTGCGCCCCGTACGCCTCCTCGAGGCGGATACGAGCCGACGCCCCAAGGTTCTCGATCGCGGCCTCCGCTTCGGGCAGGTCCTCCTTGTGGCGGACCGTCGCGGTGACGATCATCGCGAAGTTCAGCAGACCTGCACCATCGGCTTCCTCCTCCGCCGTGGCTTTCGCGGCCCGCGTCTCACGGCTGTCCCGTGATGTTGCACGGTTCCGGGAGGAAGCGTTGAACGTCGCGGTGTTGACGTCGTTTTCGACCAGCTGAGCGGCGCGCGCCGGGTCGATGGGACGGTAGAGCATCGTCACGCGCTTGCGGACGACCTCAGGGGTCGGCGCGACGAGGGACTGCAGCACGTTCGCCTGGATGGTGGAGCGGGGCGGGACAGACATCGCCCACGTCTTCGACCACGCGTTGTTGTGGTGGTAGGTGTCCCAGAACGCGTCAGCGGCCTGCGGGCCAACCTCGTTCCAGTCCAGCTCAGGCGCCTTGCCTTCGGCGTGGGCGCGGTCGAACAGGATCGCCTCTGCCGGGTCATACGCCACGCGGATGACTTCGCACAGCTCCTGCGCGGACAAGGGCGTCGAGACGCCGGCCCCGGTGTCCCCCAGGCTCAGGGTCAGGTTCGGCAGACGCGCCGCAAGATCATTGGCGACCTCATCGGCTTTACGGATCTTCCCGCCCGGGCGCAGCGTCGCCTTGAACGTCACCGCGATGTACGCACGCGTGACCGTCGCACCAGTGGGAAGGGCACGCACGGTTTCATTCATGATGTCGCGGGCGAACGCCGGTGCGTTCGGGTCCATCCGGTTCTCGACCTTACGGGCGAGCCGGAACCCGGAATCCGGTGCGGTCTCGATCGTCGCGGACGCGGCAATCAGACCGGGCTCATCCGTGAGCATCCCCAGCCAGTGCGACCACCGGTCGACCCACCGGTTGATCTGCTCCTGGTCGACCATGCCGCCACCGTCCGGCTCGGAACCGAGCACCACGGTGTAGTGGTTCTTCACCGGAATGTGAAGCAGGGCGAACGGGCGGCCGTACCCGTCGGTGTGCTCGCTGATGGTCGAGCGCGCCGAGATACCAGGCAGCTGCGTCGTCCCGGAGGGAACACGGCTGATCGGTCCCGCCCGGTACACGTTCGCCCCGGCGTAGCGGGCGTTCATCCACCCGAAGCGGCGCATGATCCGCTCGATCATTGTTCGGCCGTGCTTGTTCTTCTGCATCGACAACAGGATCAGTAGCCCGATCAGTAGCTCGAAGAGCAGGGCTCCCATCCACTGGCCGAGCATCATCAGGATCACGCCGACGACGACGCCGAGGATCAGGATCATGGTGCCGGCCGTTGACAGCCCGGCCAGACCCTTGCTCGTCGGCAACCGGTAGTTGCCGTAAATGCGTGGTCGGGTCTCGGGGGTCTTAGCTTCGGTGTACGCCATCAGTGCGGTCCTCGTTCCCAATGTTGCCGGTGTTGTTCGAGACTTCCTTCTTCAACTGCTGCGCCTGCTTCTGGATCTGCGCAGCTCCCTGACTCAGCGCAGCGCCTGCCGGGCCAGCGGCACCGGATGCGCCCTTGGGTCCAGCTGATCTTGTACCCGCCGGCCCTCCGGCTGTCTGGGGCGGAATAGCGCCCTGAGCGGAGGGCTTGGCCCCCGATTCACCGGCGGGCATCGGAGGAGCCTTCGGGAGGCTGCTCGAGCCGCCCTGTCCACTGCCCGAACCGGGTTGAGCACCTTCCTGGACAGCACCCTGGACGGCCTCGCTGCCCTTCTTGATCGCCTGTCCAGCAACCATCGCCGCAGCAACGGGAGGCGCCGCAGCAGCCGCTCCAGCTGCAGCACCGCCACCAGCGGCCGCACCAGCGCCTGCACCAGCGGTACTGCCAGCCCCAGCCGTGGTGCTCGTTGCTGATCCGGTCGGCACTGCTTTCGAGCCGCCGCCAGTTGCGTCTGCGCCCTTCGGTGCAGCACCGTCGCCGCTACCGTCTCCGCCGCCCTTGGGGGCGGACGCTGACTTCTCCGACTTTGCCGGAGGTCCCTGCGGTGGTGCCTGGCTACCGAATCCCTGTCCTCCACGCGGCGTGCGGGACGCACCCTGCGGGATTGCTGCGCCCAGTGCTGCGAAGCTCATGGCGGCCCCACCTCCGCCACCGGAGGACGCCATGGCGCCCAGCGCCGGACTGAGGAAGCCGATGAGGACCGGCAGCGCGACAACAGACGCGAGGATCAGCATGAGGCCCGCGGAGAACTGCAGGAGAGCCTGCCCGGAGAACAGCCCGGAGGTCGTCATCTGGATGCCCGTCGCGTAGATCAGTGCGGCGGCTGGCTTGTAGAAGGCGAAGGCGAGGGTCCACGCGATGATCTTGCTGAACCAGGTCTTGCCCGTCTCGGTGTTCATGAACGCCGCCGACAGCGGCAGGACACCCGCGATGAGGAACAGCATCGCCGTCCGCAGCACCATGAGCATGATCTGCACAATGTTGACGATCACAGCGAGCAGGCCGCCGACAATGATGAGCATCTGGTTGCCCATCAGGAACGTTGTGCTGGAGGCTCCTGTGTCCTCCATGCCCAGAAGCATCTGCACATCGGCCTGGAAGTCATCTCCCACGCCGGCACTGATGATCTGCTCAGCCAGAGCATCGGTAGCCCCGAGGAGCACATTGAGGAGCGCAACACCCGAGGCGGTCACGATGGCCAGCGTCAGGAGTCCCTTAAGAAGGTCCTGCGCCGGTTCGGCGCGCTGCGACCACACCATGCGAACCCCAGCGACGATCATGCTCAGCGCCGCCAACGCGAGGGTCAGATAGAAGGTTTGGTCCTGGACGAAGCCCACGGCGGGGGCCGAGGACGCCGCACGTTGAGGAACGATGTACCCGACGAGGGAAGTGGCCCCACCAACCAGAGCCGCCCCGCCGAACACAATCGTGGCCGTGTTGACCAGGCCCGCACCATCACCACGACGAGCATTCGTCACGAGGGTGATGGCCAACAGGATGATCGCGATCGTGCTGACACCCAGCCCGATCCAGGTCGCATAGCCGAGGATCGTTGCAACCTGATCGTTGAATGCACCTCCAGCAGGAGCATCCGCGGAACCCGTTTGGCCCGTTGTCAGATCGCCGGCGTCGATCGTCGTCCACAGCGTGCCAAGCTGAGCGATCGTCGCGACGAGGGCGGCTTGCACAGCATCGGCAATAGCCTCGATCGCATCACCTGCTGCACCGGAGATGGCATTGCCAACAGCGTTACCTGCTTTACAACCGAACTCGAGAGGTCCGCACTCCTGCTCAGCGACCTCAGCCACCAGAAGGCCCCCACAGCACATAGCCAGAGAGGTCCGATACTTGGCCATCAACTGGGCCGCTAGAACCATCGTTCTTGTACTTCGTGTACCAATCGCCGTTCGTCCACTGCATGACAGCAGAGCTGGTGAAGTACACGAGCTCCGCCCCACTATCCGCGGAAGCAACAATTTCAACCGTCGCTTCGTCTCCTGTGTAGGAAAGGAGTCGGAAACCGGCAATTTTGATGGGAGGGTTCGTGCCGCCCTCGCTAATCGAACGCTGTGCACGTTCGAGGGTGATGTCTTTCCCCGGGCCATCCACAGAAAGCGCGCTGACGGTCTCGAGATACAGCTCGGGGTCCCCACTGCTCGCGGCTTGCCCTGCGGCGGCGAGAAGCGCGCCCTCAGGGGTGTGGGAGTAGCAGGAGCGGATGCCTGTTTGCTCGTCTACGACGCCTGGGCCGTGTTCGGCTGACATGGGGGCGGCAATGGCTCCAATGAACTCCCACTTAACGTCCTTAGGTGCGGCTGTGAGTGTGGTCCCTCCTGTGGCGTCCAGTCCGCAGACTGACTCGTTCGATGTAGTTGCCGACGCGGACGGGGTGGGTGATGCCGCTTGTGTCTGGGCTGGTGGTGCGGCCTCGGATTCGTCGTCGTTGCCGATCCAGATGAAGAGGATGATCCCGACGATGATGAGCAACAGGACGGCAACGGCCGACATGAGGAAGCGGGGTGCAGCCCACCAGACGTTCTCGGATTCTTCGGTTTCGGCCATGACTACTCCTGTAGGTAGGGCTGGTCCTGCAGGGTGGCTAGGCTGCGCCGCCGCCGGAGATGAAGGTCAGCAGTGAGGCTCCGCCGGAGATGAGGGCGACGGCGAGGACGATCTTGATGATGCCCGAGATCTCCTGCGTGGTCTCTCCACGGCTGGAGTCGAACGCCATCTTCCCGCCGACGACGAGCAGGCCGAGGACACACATGCCCAGGGCGATCCACTTACCAACGCCGACCATCCGGTTCCAGGCATCCCCGATACCGGGAGGGGCCAGCGGCCCGCTATCGGGCAGGGTGTTCGCGTTGATCAGGACATCCTGCGCGAGGAGGAGCAGCTGCATGGGTTCTAATTCCTTCCAGAATTAAGGTGATCGATGACCTCACTGAGACTGGTGAGGACTTTCCTTGACTCACGGGCCAGCGACTCGGGGTCGACTGTGCCGTGGAGCCGAAGCTCTTCTATCCACGGCAGGACCCACGTTTGTGGGACACCGCCGGCGGTGATGCGGGTCAGGTTGTGCAGGGCCTTCGGCGTCTTGCCAGGTGCGTCCGCGATGACGACGAGGCCGCGCAGGGTGATGGTCGGATGTGAACCCGCTGCCCAGTCGCGGGCCGCGAGCTGAGCGGCTTTCAATCCCCGGTGGTTCTGCCGGGCGACCAGGAAGACCTCGGCCGGCGGCACGGACAGGTCAGTGGTCGAGTCAGTGGATGGGTCGGCGTCCGAGCGGGAGGGCCAGCGGTGGTGGCAGGGGACCCCGCCCAGGAGGTCGGCCATGGTGTTCTCGCCGGCTCCGCCGTGCACACCAAGCCAGAAAACTTCGGGGTTGTCCGTGACGAACCGGGCCATACCCTCGCCCGCGGCCAGTCCTAGCAGTCCTTGCTGTGGACCGGTGACACCGCGCAGGACCTCGACGGCGTCCCGAATCTCGGTCTCCGTCACGACGGGCGCCTCAACGGGCTCCTGGGTGACGAAACCACCCCAACGGTTGTCCACTGTGCGCTTCCCCCAACTGACTTCCCATAGACTCAACTACTGATCATGGTAAGGCAACTTAGAGGAACAAAAAACCAAGATGAGGATCGACATGCTCAAATGTGGCGAAAGTAGGGCTTTCATGTATTGTTCCCACCATAGGAACTGGGGCGGCCAAAGTGTCTAAAGCTCTTGATCGTCTCTTCGCTGACCTGCCCTCGCGCCTCAGTGTCGATCAGCTCACCGACATTCTTGGTCTCTCCGACAAGTCGGTGACCTATCGCTGGCTGCGCGAAGGTCGGGTGCCGGCGATCAGGCTGGGCGGCACCTGGATCATCTTCCGGGACGACGTCCGGGAGCACCTCGAGGCGAGCTACAACACGCGTCCCGGTTTCAAGGCGGCAGCGGAGAACGATCCACCAGAAGACTGAGGGGACATGATGACGGCGGAAGCACTGACCAGGCCGGTATGCACGGCGACCATCGGGGACGACGACACAGTGAGCGTCACCATCGATGGAGTCGACCAGACATTCGGGTCGATGCCGGAAGCGATCGGCTTCCTCGCCGGCACGGCAGGCGACCTCGGCCGCCCCGTGAAGGTCACCGCCTACGATCCGTCATCGACGACGCAGCCGCAGACTCACCTCATCGTCAATGAGGACGGTTCCGTCGAAGCAGACGCCAGCGTGCCCGTGAAGAAGCGGCCGCCACGCCGAACCACTCCCCGCCCAACCCAGGCAACTCCTGCAAACCAGCCCGAACGCCCAACCGAACGTCCTGTCACAGCAGACATGGACCCCACTCCCGCAGCCACCACTCCTTTGATAGAGGATGCTCAGCCCGAAGCAGCAGAACCGCAGGCATCACGCCAGGCACCTCAGCCGGCGGTCAAGCAGATCCCTGACGTTCCCTCAACGGCTTCCCCCAAACCGGCCCCAGTGTCACCGAGATCAGGGGTATTACAGGTGCCACAGGGCGCGCCCACCACTGTTCAGGTGGAGCCAGGGGATGGGCGGATCAAACTGCGCCCCGAGACCAAGGCCGAGAAGATTGCAGCGCCGGCACGTGAAGGGTTCCGGGGCTGGCTGAACGCCACGTTCAAAGCCAAGCTCGCCGCGTCCCCTGCAGAGCAGACAACACGAGCGCGTCGGGCACGGATTCAGCGCCCGCTGGAAAGCCACTGCACCATGGCCGTCGTCCAGCTCAAGGGCGGGGCAACGAAGACCACCGTCGCCTACCACCTGGCGGCGACCTACGGGCGGATCCGCGGAGGGAACATCCTCGCCGGTGAGTTCAACGAGAACCAGGGCACCCTCGGTGAGCGGGCCCTGGCAGGCTCCCACGACCGCACCACCCTGGATTTGATCCGAAACCTCGGCACCGTCACCCGGCGCACCAGCGACCTCGTGCGCTACATCCGACCGCAGGGCGACGACAGGATCCACGTCCTCGCGTCACCGCCCGAAGGCGCTGACCGGCGCCGCGTCGACGGGACCTCCGTGAAGGCCGCGCACGACGTGCTGCTCTCGCTCTACAACCTGATCCTGCTCGACACCGGCAACTCCGCCCAAGCCTCCACCTGGCAGGCAGCCGTCGACGTCGCCGACTCGCTCGTGTTCGTCGCCCAGAACAAGGCCGACGACTTCCGTCTCCTCGAGGCGACCATCGAGGGCGTCAAAGCCCAAGGCCATGCCGCCAAGTTCGCACGCTCAATCCTGGTCATCACCAATACCGCGCAGCCCAACGCAGAACGCCTCGCCCAGCTCAAGGAATACGGGGAAAGCATCGGCCTCGCGGCCGTCATCGTCGTACCGTTCGACCGGTCCCTGCAGGAAGGCCAGGACTTCGACTACGAAGCCCTGAACCCCGCCACACGGCAGGCCTACGAGGAAGCCACCGCAGCCCTCACCGACCAGCTCTAACAAGTGGTCATCTGAGTCTCACGTTGACTCTCATGTCCGGTCTCAGGTCCGGTCTCAGGTTCGGTCTTACATTCGGTTCCAGCGCAGGGGTTAGGAAGGCATGGCAGGGGGCAAAGCCATCGGGTGCGGCATCGCCGCGCTCACCGTCGTGCCCGTCGGTGCGGTCGTGGCCATGACGATGCTCGTCGCCAGCATCGACGAGGACGAGGAAGCCAACCAGCTCCAACGAGCGTCCTGTGTCGTCTCCGAGGGCGTTTCCGAAGATGCGGGTGTGAAACCCGGTGCCCTGCAGGCCGTCCCGAACGGGTGGGGGCCCCTCGTTGAGGCGGCGGCGCAAGAAGCGGGCCTGCCAGCCAGTGTCGTTGCCGCTCAGCTGAACCAGGAATCCGGGTGGAACGAGAACGCCACCAGCCCCGTCGGCGCCCAGGGCGTCGCCCAGTTCATGCCCGCGACGTGGGCCGCCTACGGCAACGGAGGCGACCCGTTCTCCGCGAAGGACGCCATCCCCGCCTACGGCCGCTACATGGCCGCCCTGAAGCAAGAGGTGCAGGTGATGGCGGGTAATGATGCGAACCTGCTGGTGCAACTCACTCTCGCCGCGTACAACGCCGGCCCGGGTGCCGTGCAGCAGCACAAGGGCATCCCGCCGTACCAGGAGACGCAGAAGTACGTCAGCGCCATCCTCGACTCCGCCCAGAGCGGCTTCTCCATGGACTGCAAGGCACCCACCGGCGGCAAGCCCTGGGACGGGGACCTCGGGGATGGCGAGTGGACCACTCCCCTGCCCGGTGGCGTGTTCACATCGGGGTATGGGAAGCGCAACGTTCCCGGGCTGCCCGCCTGGGCTCAGGATCACGTCGGCGTGGACCTCTCGAGCCCCGGCGCCGGCTACGGCGACGGCGGGCCCGTCGTCGCGCCCACAGACTTGCGCGTCACCGGGTTCAACGACAAAGACGGGTGCGTGATCGCCAAGGAGGACGGAGACGACCCCGACTTCGGGTTCGCGTTCTGCCACCTCAACACCTACTCAGTGGAGAAGGGCGACAAGCTCAAGCGCGGCGACATCATCGGCACCGAAGGCAACAGGGCCGACCTCGGCAGCGTTCCAACACACCTCCATTTCGAGATCTACACACCCGAAGCACCCGACGTCACCTACCCCTACGAGGGTTTCAACATCGACCCCGAACCGATCCTCAAAGAGAAAGGCGCGTGGCCATCATCATGACCCCGACCCCCACGCACCACCAATCCACAAACCGGTACAGGCACCAACCTCGTAGGATCGCGGCTGTGCTGTGCCTGGCACTGCCCCTCACGCTCTCAACGGCCGCCTGCAGCAACAACGAGGGCCCAGCCGGGTCGACACCGAACCCGACGTCAACGACGGTGGACGAGGGCTCTGACGCATCCGCGGCCGCCGAAGACGTGATCGGCAACGGCACCTTCACCACGCCGGCCGACGCGGACCGGACCGACGTTGAGTCGACGGCCGAGGTCGCCGCCCTCATGCTGCACTCGTGGGACACCATGACTGACATGACGCAGACTGCCGCCGCGGTTCGGGCGATACCGCTGATGAGCAACGAATGGGCGATCAACCAGGTCGAGCCCGAACGCAACGGCGCACAGGGCGAATGGCTCGAGCCAGCCGAGCACCAGGCCTACAGTGCACCCTCGATCGTCCCCGCCCCCGGCGACGTCTCCCAGGACGTCGCCGAGGACAAGGCCATCCGTGCTTACGACGTCACCTGGCGATGGATCAGCCGCGACGGAACCGAGCTCACAGCCACCGGACGGCAGATCGTCACGATCTACCTCGAGAAGCACGACGGCCGGTGGGACGTCGTAGGCCACCAGTACCAGGACATGGGGGTGTGATGAGGAAAGTAGTGGGCTGCGACACGCCGCGTCGAGGTGCGGGTTTAAATAAAAATCCTTGGCAGAGTGGGGCTATGACTGCGCAGCGAAAGATTGGACGTCCTAGCAAGGGCTACGGCCCACGCCATACCGTCGCGGTTCAGCTCAGCCCAGAAGAGTTCGAAGTTCTTCAGCAGATCACTGCTGAGATGGGCATGAAGCCCGGACCGTTCCTCACCGAGAGGTCGCAGGCGCTAATAGCGGCGTTGCGCGCAGAACACGTCGGCAATCAGGAGGCGCTGCCCTTCGAAAAGGCTAGTTAAACGAGGAAGGCCCGCCTAGCCGGCGGGCCTTCGTATCAAGTTATTCAAGCTTCACACCGTGTCGTCCGCCAAGATTCCCGGTGAGTAGCTCAACCGAGTGCGTCCTTTTCAGGTCGTACCCTCTGCCGAAAGTGTACACCGAGTGCTTGAAGCACCTCCAGCTCTTTATGCCGCGCCGCGCCGTGACGATTCCCACTGTGATGCGGTATGGGTCCTTGCACCGCTGATTGCGGGGCAGCCGTTCTACCGTCTTGGGCGGTGGAAGGATGGCCGGTTCCAATACCCGCAGCCCGCCACTCCCCTGCCGATCACCAGAACACTCCCCGCGAAGCCGGCGGCGGTCATGCTGCACGACGTCGACGGAGCGGTCCGCACACTGTGCCTTGACCTCGACACCTCCAAGGCCCGCAAAGCCGTCGTTGACGACGACGCCCGACGCCTCGCAGGCATCCTCAGTACCGCCGGCCTCGCCTTTGTTGAGGACACCTCTCCCAGCGGCGGTCGCCACCTGTACGTCCCACTGCAGGAACCCCTCACCGCGACCGAGACACGGCAGCTCGTGGAGGCCCTCGGGCGTCACGCAGCGAGCCTTGACCCGAGCCCCCACCAGAACGTCGTCCACGGTTGCATTCGTGTCCCTGGATCTGCGCATAAGTCGGGTGGCCACCAACGCTTGGTCACGCCGCTGACGGATGCCTACGGCATCCTCACCCGCCGTAACCCCGCCAGTGCGGTAGCCGCGCTGCGTAAGGCCTTGGCGCCGGAGTTGTACCGCCTCGAGCAGAAGCGCCGAGCAGACATACGCGCAGCGACCGCGACTGCAGCTGTGCAAGCCGTCGCCATGACTGGCGCCGCACCTACGGCCGGGAGTGAGCGCCCGCTGCGCTCAGTGGCCCGCACAGGGCTCTACGACACCAGCCGCTACGCCAGCGATTCAGAGGTCCGCATGGCGGTCCTGAACCACTTCGCCTCCTGCCGCTGGACCCTCGACCAGGTACGCGCCGGCATGGCCGACCAGTTCACCGGCCTCGCCGCTCTCTACGGCACCAAGACCGACCGGCTCCTGCCCGTCGAATGGGCCAAAGCCCAAGCCTTCACCGCCACCACGGCGCCCGCGAAAGACCCCTCCCAGCGCACAGGGAAAAAGACTGCGCACAAATACGACACAAGCCGTACTTACCTCACGGGGGGCAGCCCCAAACCCACCAGGCATCAGGGGTCGCAGCTCAGCCAGCTCTCGATCCATGAGCTCGTGAACGACCTCGAGAACGTCCTCTACGCGTTGCTCGACTACCGGTTCATGGAACGAGGCAGGGAAGGCATTAGTCTCCGATTCCTCATCCGTGCCGTGCTGGCGTACATGCGGACCATGGAAACCAACATCCTCGACGTCGGATGCCGCACCTTCGCCCTCGCCCTGGGCAAGAACCACGACACCATCGCCCGCCTCCTCCCCGTCCTGGAGTACGCATCAGCAGGCATCCTCACCCGCATCGATCGCGGACGCGGCCGCAACGCCGACACCTACGCCGTACAACTCCCCCAACACTTCGAGCAGCTCGCCCGGGATTTCACCTGGCGCAAAGGCAAGATCCACGCCATCCGGCCCGTGTTCCGGGTCCTCGGAGACGTCTCAGCCCTCGCCTACGAAACCATCGAACGCGGCCGCCACTCCCCCACCACCGCAGACCTCATTCGCACCACCGGAATCTCACGCCGGGCCCTCACCGACCATCTCGCTCGCATGGAGTCTCTGCAGATGATCCGCCGGCACCACGGACGCTGGGAACTCGTGCCCACCACCAACCTCGCCCAGCTCGCGGACCGTCTCGGAGCCACCGAGGACCGCGAAGCCCAGCTCACCCGCTACCGCAAACAACGCGCCGCCTGGCACGCATGGCTCGACCGGCACCTGGTCCCCCAGCTCGACGAGCACGATCTGTACGACGCCGAGGTGGACGAGTACTGGCAGCCGCCCATCGAGGACGAATACGAGCATCAACGCACTTTCTGGACCGCCGCGTGAACGGCCACAGGATTTTGACCCTCGCCACAGGTTTATTGGCGTGGTGAACTTGGGGTCCGCTGTGCCGATCCATATGGATCGCCTCCTCACGGGTCGGCACAGTGCTGTCATCGCCGTGAGGGTTCGGCCGTGGAGATTGCAGTCCGTTGTGGGGATCACGCTCGCTCTGTGCGCTGGGGTGATCCTAGGTCCTCATACCAAGGTCGGTAAGGATAACAAGAGCAAGAGCCACTGATCTGGGGTTTGTTCCTTGCCGGGCCTCCTGCCCACGGTAATAGTGGAAACTGATTGCGGGTTCGGTGTGGCTCTCTGTCCACATGACGTGGCTCTCTGAGTTGCTGTCCTTCCCTTGACCTGTCCACTGACCC
>NZ_JBTNDI010000016.1:0-47591 GCF_054511075.1 Arthrobacter sp. TMS2-4 | reverse complement strand
CCAGCCACCACACACAAAATGCGCGGCAACCAGCCAATTCAACCAATCAAAAAACAATCGGTATCAACAAACTTGGCACACTATTGAGTTCTCAAACAACAGGAACAACCGATTACTCACGAAACCCGGCACCATCAGCGCCACTCGGCTTCGCTTTCCCTCGCCGTTATGTTCACAGCCTATTTCACTTTCTTTTCCCCTGTCAAATCCCCCCGCCGTGGTCTACACCACCAACAAAAAGAAATACGACAAAGAAACAACCCACCACAAATACAACGCCTAATTCGCCACCATAAAAACAGCGCACGAACCAACCGGAATAAAATGAAGGGGATGGTCACCCTCACCGGGGCAACTCAGAAAACACTACACCCCCCCACACCCCCCAAGCAAACCCACCCGGTGTCGGCTGGATCACGAGCAGGAACGCCGGCCCACCCAAGGGGTGTGCCGGCGCCGCAGGAGGAGACAGGGACGTCAGCTCACGTCGACCATGGCCAGGTTGCGCTTGCCGCGGCGCACGAGGAGGTAGCGGCCGTGCAGCAGATCGCCCTCCCCGACCGTGTGGTCGACATCGGTGATCTTGGTGTTGTTCACGTAGGCACCACCCTCCCCGACCGTACGACGGGCCGCCGAGTTGCTCGCCGACAGCCCGGAGGCGACGAGCAGCTCCACGATACCCAGTCCGTCCCGGGAGACCGCCGCGGAGTCCAGCTCGGCCGTCGCCGCCTCGAGGGTCGCGAGATCGAGGGATGCGAGGTCGCCCTGCCCGAAGAGAGCCGCGGACGCCGCGATCACCTTCTCGGTCGCCTCGACGCCGTGCACCAGGGCGGTGACGTCGAAGGCGAGAGCGCGCTGCGCGGCCCGCTCGTGCGGCCGGTCGGTGGTTGCCTGTTCGAGCGCCTCGATCTCCGCACGGCTGCGGAAAGTGAAGATGCGCAGGCGCTCCGCCACGTCCGCGTCCGAGGTGTTGAGCCAGAACTGGAACATCGCGTAGGGGCTGGTCATGGAGGCGTCGAGCCAGATGGCGTTGCCCTCACTCTTGCCGAACTTGGTGCCGTCCGAATTGGTGATCAGGGGCGTACCGATGGCGTGGACGCTCGTGCCCTCGACCTTCCGGACCAGGTCCGTACCGCTGGTGAGGTTGCCCCACTGGTCGGAGCCTCCCGTCTGGAGGACGCAGTCGTAGTCGCGGAACAGCTGCAGGAAGTCCATGCCCTGGAGGATCTGGTAGCTGAACTCGGCGTAGCTGATGCCTTCGTCGGAGTTGAGCCGCTTGGCGACCGTCTCCTTCTTGATCATCGTGCCCACGCGGAAGTACTTCCCGACATCGCGCAGGAAGTCGATGACGCTCATCGGCCCGGTCCAGTCGAGGTTGTTCACCATCCGCGCCGCACCGGCGCCTTCGAAGTCGAGGAACCGGCGCACCTGGGCCTCGAGGGAGCTGACCCATTCGGCGACGGTCTCCTTCGTGTTCATGGTGCGCTCCGCCGTCGGTCGCGGATCCCCGACCAGGCCGGTGGAACCGCCGACCAGGCCGAGGGGACGGTGACCGGCGAGCTGGAGTCGTCGCATCGTCAGGAGCTGCACCAGATTGCCCAGGTGGAGGCTCGCCGCCGTGGGGTCGAACCCGCAGTAGAACGTGATGGGCGGCCCGCCCAGCAGTTCCTTCAGCTCCCCCTCGTCGGTGGACACATGGATCAGACCACGCCACAGGAGTTCGTCGTAGATGCCGTCGAAGGACGGATCGTTGCGCTGGCCCGCGAGGCCACTGACCGGGATATCTGTTTGCTGGGACACGAGACCAAATTATCAGTCGGCAATACCAGCAGGAATCCGGCCGCTCGAAATGACGCGGAGGCGCTGCGTCGGACGGGTCATCGCCACGTAGAGGTCTCCGACCCTGGCAGTCGCGGAGTCGAGCATGTCCTGCGGCTCGAGGATCACGACGCCGTCGAACTCCAGGCCCTTCGACTCGCGCGGACTGATCACCACGATGTCCTGGCCGGGCCCGCCCGCTCCGGATCCGACGCGGTCACCGTACACCGGCGCGAGCGCGTCCCGGACGGCGGGCAGCAGGTGCTCCGGCGCGATGACGGCGAGCAGTCCGCCGTCGATGGCGGCCAGTTCCGCGGGCATGGCGTGCACGAGCCCGGCGACGGCGTCGCCCACCGTGTCCAGGACCGGGGCGAACCGCCCCTCCCGCACGGCCTTCGGGGCGGACACGACGAGCCCTGCCGCATTCGCCATGCGCACCGCCGCCTCGGCGATCTGCGCCGGGGTCCGGTAGTTGACGGTGAGTTCCTCGAGCTGCCAGCGATCCCCCACGAAGGGTTCGAGGGCCTGCTGCCAGGACCGTGACCCGGCCGCCGAGCTGGTCTGCGCGATGTCCCCGACGATGGTGAAGGACTTCAGCGGGCAGCGCCGCATCAGCAGGCGCCACTGCATCGGGGAGAGTTCCTGGGCCTCGTCGACCACGATGTGCCCGTACGCCCACGTGCGGTCGACGGACGCGCGCTCGGCGGCCGACAGCCGCGTGGCGGCCACGGCGTTGTGCTGGGCGAGGTCCTCGGCGGTCAGCACGCCGTCCACGCCGGAATCCTCGAGGGAGGCATTGACGTTCTCGAGGGCCCGCTCCGCGTTGGCGAGGTCCCGCTTCTGCTCCTGCTCGCGGGCTGCGGTGTCCCGCCCCGCCGACGGGTCGAGGTCGCCGAGCAGTTCCGCGGCCTCGTCGAGCAATGGCACGTCCGCCTCCGTCCAGGGCGCACCGGCGGGCCGGGCGAGGACCGCCAGTTCGTCCTCGCCCAGGTGGGGGGCCGCCGCCCGCAGCAGTTCCGGGCGGGCGAACAGCTCCGACACCAGCTTCTGCGGCGTGAGCGGCATCCACGCGAGGTTGAGGGCGATCCTCACGTCGCGGGAGCTCCGGACGTCCTCGGCGAGATACGAGCGGTCGGCGTTGTTGCCGACGCCCGAGGACTCCTCAAGCTTGTCCAGCAGCTGTTCGGTGAGCTCGCGCAGCAGGATCTTGACGAAGGTGACCCGCGCCTCGTTGTGGGGTTTCCCGGTGGCCCGGGCTCGCTCGCGCGCCCGGGAGACCTGGCGGGGCGTGAGGGTGAGCATGGTGCCCTCGACGTTGAGGCGCTTGTTCTCCGGCGGTACCCGCTCCCGGTTCGCGACGGCGTTGCGGATGACCTCGGCCATCTCCAGCCGACCCTTGATCGCCGCCGCGATCTCGTCGGGCTCCTGCACCGTGTGGACACCGGGCATGAGGGTACCGATTCCGGCCATCACGACGCCGGTCTCGCCGAGGGAGGGCAGGACACGCTCGATGTACTTCATGAAGGCGTCGGTGGGACCGACCAGCAGCACGCCGGCGGACTTCAGGCGATCGCGGTGCGTGTAGAGGAGGTAGGCGGCGCGGTGAAGCGCGACCGCCGTCTTGCCGGTGCCCGGGCCGCCCTGGACCACGGTCACTCCCGGCAGCGGCGCCCGGATGATGCGGTCCTGCTCGGCCTGGATGGTGCCCACGATGTCGGACATCTGGCCGGTGCGCCGCGTGTTCAGCGCGGCGAGCAGGGCGCCCTCGCCCTGCAGCGAGTCGTCGTCGCCGAGGAGGTCCGCGTCGAGGACGTCGTCCTCGACGGCGACGACGTCGCGCCGGGAGAGGATCAGGTGCCGCCGGCGTCGCACGCCCATGCGTTCGAAAGCCGTCGCCTGGTAGAACGTACCGGCCTCGGGTGCCCGCCAGTCGACCATGAGCTGCCGGAGGTCCTCGTCGGAGAGCCCGATGCGGCCGATGTACCGCTGGTCGCCGCCGTCGAGGTCGAGGCGCCCGAACACGAGGCGGTCATCGACTGCGTTGAGCTGCGCGAGGCGGTCCTCGTACATCGTCGCGAAGGCGTCGCGCTCGGAGCGGTTCTGGTGCGATCCGGCCGCCTGCGTGCGCCGGACCTCGGCGAGCTGCCGGGCCTTCTCCGCACGGAGTTCGTCGAGACGGTGGTACAGGCCATCGACGTAGCCGCGCTCGTGCTCCAACTCGGCCCTGGCCTGCGAGGTCTCGTGCATCGGACATTCCCTTCCATCAAAGGCAGACCGTCAATCCTAGCGTGGTGGACGCTACACGGTTTCGAGCGCGTGCACCCGTCGGCCCGCCAGGGCGTTGCGTCCGGTGAGGTCCGCGAGTTCGAGGACCACACCGCAGCCGACGACGACGGCGCCGGCCTGTTCGAGCAACGCGCCCGCGGCGGCGAGTGTTCCCCCCGTGGCGAGGACGTCGTCGAGCAGGAGCACGCGCGTGCCGGCGGGGAGGTCCGCCTGGTGGATCTCGAGGGAGGCCTGACCGTATTCGAGGTCGTAGGACTCCCGGTAGACGGCGCGGGGCAGTTTGCCCGCCTTGCGGACGGTGACGACGCCGGTGCCGGTCGCGTAGCCGATGGCGGCGGCGAGGAGGAAGCCGCGGGCCTCCACGCCCGCGACGGCGTCGAACTGGTCCGCGAAGGCCTCGGCGAGCGCGTCGACGACCGCCCGGAAACCCTGCGCGTCGGAGAAGACCGGCGTGAGGTCCCTGAACATGATGCCGGGCGAGGGGAAGTCGGGAACCACCGCGCACAGGCGGCCGACAGCCTCCCGGGCCTGCACGGTCAGTGCGGATACGCCCGGGGTCGGCGCGGGAGCGGGGTCCGTCTCGCTGATCATCACCGATCAACCCTACCGGCTGCAGGGGGCTTTCCCGGACGGTAGCGGGAGACCGTGGGTTCCTTCGGGAGCCAGAACCGCCAGGGGTACTCCTCCGTGCCGGCGATACCGCTGACGCCCACGCGCGGTCCGCTGAGGACCGCCGTCGCGGGTTGCTCCGGCAGGACCAGCCGGAAGGGATGCGCAAGCACGTCCGCGCCGTCGTTGCGGCGGTCGAGGCCCAGCGCCTGGGCGAGGCGTGCGGGCCCCCGGGCGAGGTCGAGATCCGTCGCGGGCCGCGAGCGTCGAACGCGGGCGAGACCCGCGCCGTCGACGATCTCCCCCGCCCGCAGGAGCAGGCCCGTGGCCCACCCCTCGTCGCCGCACACGATGTTGGCGCAGTAGTGCATGCCGTAGGTGAAGTAGACGTAGAGGTGCCCGGCGGGCCCGAACATCGTCGCGTTCCGCGCGGTCCTGCCCCTGAACGCATGGGAGCCCGGATCGTCCGGGCCGAGGTAGGCCTCCACCTCCGTGATGCGGACGGTGACGTCGCCGTCGTCGGTGCTGTGGGTCAGGAGCGCGCCCAGCAGAGAGGGAGCGACCTCGAGGGCGCTGCGGCCCAGCCGTGCGCGGAGGTCCGGGGCCGTCCTGCTGTCATCGATCACGCTTCGACCGTAGCAAGGCCTCCTCCGTCCCTCCGACCATCGTGTCCGAATTCCGCTAGGACGGCCTGCGGCCGGGTGGCAGGATGACGGCATGGACTTCTGGCAGCAGTACCGGGCGATCGACGCCCGCGACGCCCGTTTCGACGGGCAGTTCGTGACCGCTGTCTCGAGCACGGGCATCTACTGCCGCCCCTCCTGCCCCGCCAGGACGCCGAAGCCCGCCAACGTCACCTTCTTCCGTACCTCGGCCGCCGCGCACGACGCCGGGTACCGCGCCTGCAAGCGGTGCCTGCCCGAGGCCGTCCCCGGGGACCCGGAGTGGAATCTGCGCAGCGATGCCGCGGCGCGGGCGATGCGGCTCATCGCCGACGGCGAAGTGGACCGCGCGGGCGTGCCCGGCCTGGCGGCGAGGCTCGGGTACTCCCCCCGACAGCTCAACCGCATCCTCAGGGATGAGCTCGGCGCCGGAGCGCTCGCTCTGGCCCGCGCCCACCGCGCCCAGACCGCGCGGACCCTCCTCACCGCCACGACGCTCCGCTTCGCCGACGTCGCCTTCGCCGCAGGCTTCGGGAGCATCCGCCAGTTCAACGACACCATCCAGCAGGTCTTCGACCTCACCCCCGGACAACTGCGGGAGACCTCACTGCAGCGGCACGGGACCGTTTCGCCGGCGACGGAACCCGGCGGGCCGCTCAGGCTCCGGCTGTCCCTGCCCGTACGCCTGCCGTACGACAACGGCATCTTCCGCTTCCTCGCCGCCCGCGCCGTCACCGGCCCCGAGCTCGGCACGGCGACGAGCTACGAGCGCCTGCTCCGCCTGCCGGCGGGCCCTGCCTGGTTCAGGGCGGGCGCCGTCGCACCGCAGGGCAACGGACGCGCCGCCCTGCCCGTCACCGTCTCCGTGGCGGGGCTGGCGGACCTCCCGCCGCTCCTCAGCCGCATCCGGAGGCTCTTCGACCTCGATGCCGACCCCCTGGCTGCCGACGCCGCACTGTCCCGCGACGCCGAGTTCGCGACCCTGGTCGCGGAGAGGCCGGGCGTGCGCCTTCCCGGGTCGTTGGATCCACACGAGACGCTGATCCGTGCGATCACGGGGCAGCAGGTCACGGTGGCCTCGGCGACGACGGCCCTCGGCCGGCTCGCCGCAGCGGGAACCGCCGTCAGCGTGCCGGGCACCCGGCTGGACCGGTTCTTCCCCTCCGCGGAGGACCTCGCCGCAGTGCCGGGCCCGCTCCTACGGGGGCCGCACCGCCGGGATGCGTCGCTGCGCGCGGCGGCCGGGAAACTCGCCGCCCGTAGCCTTGCGCTGGGGATCGGTTCCGACGCCGCCGAGCTGCGGAAGGACCTGCTGGGGCTGGACGGCGTGGGGCCCTGGACGGCGGACTACGTCGCCATGCGGGTGCTCGGCCACCCCGACATCCACCTGCCGGGCGACGCCGCCGTCCGCAACGGCTGGGCCCGGCTCACGCAGGGCTCCGTGACCGACTCCCCCGCGACCCTCGATGCGGCGATGGCCCGTGTCCGGCCCTGGCGCTCCTACGCGACCCTGCATCTGTGGCGGAACGCCGTTCCGCCGACCACGGCGACAGAAACCGCCGATGACGCTGCCTGAGCACCTCCTCGCGTACCCTGGACCGACCCACCGAACGGATGCCCCCGCCATGAGCGCCACCCTCGCCCCACCAGCCGCCCTCAAGGGCGCCACCACGCAGACCGTCGACACACCCGACGGGCCGTTCACGATCATCGAGGCGGAGGGAGCGGTCCTCTCGTCCGGCTGGACCTCCCTCCCGGAAGACCTGACCGGGCAGATCCACCCGAGCCTCCTGGCCGCCCGCTTCGACCCTGCGGCGTCCGTCGTCCAGCCGATCCTCGATGCGGTGGCCCGCTACTACGACGGCGACGTCGATGCCATCACGGCGGTGCGGGTGCGCCAGGTCTCGGGACCGTTCCGCGCCCACGCCTGGGACGTCCTGCGCACCATCACTCCCGGCGCACCGGTCACCTATCTCGAGTACGCCGCCCGGGCCGGCAACCCCTCGGCGGTCCGCGCCGCGGCCGGAGCGTGTGCGAAGAACGCGGCCGCGCTCTTCGTCCCCTGCCACCGGGTCATCAGGACGGACGGCTCCCTGGGCGGCTTCCGCTGGGGGCTGCCGGTCAAGCAGCGGCTCCTCGACCGGGAGGCCGGCCGGATGCCCGCCGGCTGATCCGCCGGGTCTCAGGCGTGGGCGACCAGCCGCTGCCGGGCCGCCATGTCGCGGTAGAGGTCACTGGCTCCAAGGAGTTCGTCGTGCGTGCCGACGGCCGAGACCCTCCCCTGGTCGAGCACCACGATCTGGTCGAAGTCCGCCACGGTGGACAGGCGGTGGGCCACGACGACGACGGTGCGGTTCCGCGACGCCTCTCCCAGCGTCTGCTGGAGCAGCTGCTCGGTCCGTGAATCGACGGCCGACGTCGGCTCGTCCATCAGCAGGACGGGACGATCGGCGAGGATCACCCGGGCCCATGCCAGGCGCTGCCGCTGGCCGCCCGAGAGCCGGATCCCGTCCTCGCCCAGGTTGAGCTCCAGTCCGTCGTCCGAGCGGTCGCCCAGCACGTCGAGGCCAACGGCCGCGAGGACGCGACGCAGCTGGTCGTCGGTGGCGTGCGGAGCGGCCAGCCGGAGGTTGTCGGCCAGGGTGCCGCTGAGGACGGGGGCTTCCTGCTCCACGAGGCCGATGCGCGAGCGCAGGTCGGAGCGCGGGATCGCCGGCAGGGCGATGCCGTCGAGAAGGATGCTGCCCGCCGTCGGTTCGTAGAACCGCTCCAGCAGGGCCAGCACCGTGGACTTCCCGGCGCCCGAAGGCCCCACGAGGGCCGTCCTGCTGCCCGCGGGGACGCTGAAGCTGACGCCGTCGAGGACCGGCAGGCCCGCGCGGTCCGTTCCGTGCCCCGCCGATGGGCCAGCCACGGGCGATACGGATGACACGGGAGACACGGGAGACACGGGAGACACGGGAGACACGGGAGACACGGGAGACACGGGAGACACGGGAGACACGGGTGGTCCCGGCTCATCCGCCGACGTCGGTGACCTGTCCGCGGCGCCCATCTCGACGTCGTCGTCGTCGTCGTAGCGGAAGCTGACATCGCGCAGTTCGATGCTGCTGCCGCGGGAGGGTGCCCGGCTCGAGGACGGTGCCGCGGGCGCGGAGCGTTCCCTGTGTTCCTCGTCCGCCCGTTCGGGTTCCAGCCGGGCGATCTCCTGGATGCGGTCCAGCGCTGCGAGGCCGGACTGGATCTGCACGAACGCGCTCATGGCCGACCCGATGGGCATCACGAGCAGGAACAGGTACAGGATGAAGGCGATGAGGTCGCCGAGCAGCAGTTCGCCCGCGGCCACCCGGATCCCACCGACGGCGAGGACCACGATGAACGCACCCTGGACACAGATCGACATGATCGGCTGGACGGCGGCTTGCAGGCGGGCCATGGCGATGCCGGCGTTGTACGCGGTGGTCGCCTCGACGTCGATCACCGCGGCCTCGCGCTCCTCGGCGACGGACGCCTTGATGGTGCGGATGCCGGAGAGACCCCGCTCGACGGCGGCGGTCATGGAGCCGACGGCGTCCTGCACGTCGCGGCTGCGCTTGCGGATGAGGCGCCCGAGGAACACGACGCCGCCGACGCCTGCCAGGACGGCGGACAGCGTGATGCCGAACAGCAGGGGGTCGATGAGGACCATGAGGACGACGGCGGCGCAGAACATGAGGACCGACGAGACGATCTCGAACAGGCCGGACGTGATGACGCTGCGCATCAGCGTCGTGTCGGAGCCGACCCGCGACATGAGGTCACCGACCCGCCGGCGATCGAACTCGCGCACGGGCAGCGCGAGCAGCTGACCCACGAGGGACCGGCGCACACCGAGGACCACGGACTCCGCGGTCCGCTGCAGGAGGTAGGACTGCGCCGCCCCGAAGACGGCCCCGAGAAGGGTGACGACGACGAGGAGCCAGACGAAGACGGTGGCGGGGCGGCTCGCGGAGACGGCGTTGACGAGCTGCTGCACCATGAGCGGCTGAGCGATCGAGAGGCCCGTGGAGACGAGGGAGACGACAGCGACCAGGACGAGGACGCGCACATGCCCCCGCAGGTAGGGGAAGAATTCCCGGAGCGTGGCACGCGGGACGGTGGGCTGCATGCTCACACGATGCGCCGGGAGGAGGTCGGTGTCAAAGCACTTCGCGACGGGCGTAGCGCGTCCGGCGGGACGTCGTCCCCGCTGCACCGGATCATGGCCCGGCGTGATGTGGGCGCACCAACGCAGGCGGTCGCCGCGGCGTGCCGTGAAGGAGGGTGTGCACGGCCAGGGATCCGGTCGCGACCCGTTGGCTGTCCCGGCGCCGGGACGTGTCATAGGCGGCCAGTGCGCGGTCGAGGCTGTCATGCGCGTCGAGATTGTGCACCAGGGACATCGCATCGAGGATCGCCTCATTGGCGCCGCGCCCGAGGTCGGGCGTCATGCCATGGGCTGCGTCTCCGATGAGGGCCACAGTGCCGTGGTAATACCGTGGCAGCCTCCGCGCCAGATGGTGGATCTCGTGCCGCAGGATGCTCCCCTCGTTGATGCGTGCGATGGTCGCGGCGACCGCCCCGTTCCAATGCCCGAACAGACTCCGAAGCTCCTCGGGGGCCGGTGGTGATGACGCGAGCCATGTGGGTGGCAGGGTTGCTGTCGCATACCAGTTCGTCCCTCCGCCCGGTCGGCTGCTGATACCGAAGCGGCGACGTCGACCCCAGTACTCGGTCAGGCCCGACGCCGGCACCTCCGCCGTTCCGCGCCACACGGTGGTGCCTGTAGCGGTCGCGCTGAATGCGGGACCGAACAGGCGGCGGCGCAGGGCGCTGTGGACGCCGTCGGCTCCTATGACCAGATCGGTCTCGACGCAGGCGACGGGAAGGTCGTGTGCCATCAGGGGGTGACCGAGAGCGAGGGCGGCATCCGGGAGTGCGCCCCGGAGAAAACCGATGAGGTCCGACCGTTCGATCAGGACGGAGCCGGCGGTGGGCCACGACGGTGCGATGGGCAGACCACGACGCGTGCGAAGCCGAAGGCCGGTGAGGAGGGCTGCCTGGGCATCGATACCGGGGCCTAGCCCGAAGGTTCGGAGTTCCCTCACCGTCGCCCGGTGCAGGAGGACCGCGGTACCGGACGTACGCACCTCCGTCTCCTGCTCCAGCACCTGCACCGACCACCCCGCGCGGTGCAGGCCGACCGCCATCGTGAGTCCTGCGATCCCCGCTCCCACCACTGTCGCTGTCGTCATGCCGTGACCGTACTACGTCTGTAGTTTCTCCACAACAGGCGTAGTTTCATGGGATGGACCGTCGAGAATCACTCTGCACCGCTGCGGTGTCCCTGCTCGCCGCGGGCGGGCCGCGTGCCCTGACACACCGTGCCGTGGACCGCACAGCGGGCGTGCCGCTCGGCTCGACGTCCAACCTGTACCGGACGCAGGAAGCTCTTGTGGGCGGTGTTGTCGACTTCCTGGTGCAAGCCGATTATCGCGGGCTGGGACGGCTCCGGAACGAGAACCCGCAGAACGCGAAGGACCTGGCGACAGCCCTGGCCCGCTTCGTCTCGGCATCCCGGACAACCGGGCGGGAGTATGCGCGGGCTCGGCAGGCACTTCTGGTCCATGCGTCCGACACGCCCTCATCCGGGACAGCCCTTGCCGAGGGCCGGCTGCGACTGATCGCCTGGGGTGCGGACGCCCTGCGATCCATCGGTGCCACGCGCCCGGAGGAGAAGTCCGCCCTGATCGTCGGGATGGTCGACGGAATGATCAGCGCCACGGTCTTCATGGACATCCGGATCAGCGAAGCGGCCCTGGTCTCCGCCATCGACGCGATCATCACCGATACCTGAGGACGAGCTCCCGTCACCGCCATCGGTTGTCACCACCGGGTGGAGCGTAAACGCTGCAGTGGAATGCAATTTTCCATGCGTAGTTTGCACTCGTTTCTCGAGTAGTTATTGACCGGGCAATTAGTAGTGATTACTCGTCTTCCCCTGCCACTTTCGCAAAAAACACGTAGGTACTGCTCGTGTGTATTACTCCCCGTATTCATAGATTGATCGATGTACTACTGAATACTTTGCGCGAGGGGACCGCGCCTTCTGCATTCTTCCGGAAGGTAATTGCAGCATTCGCTGCGTCTCGGATCTGGCATTCGATGACCACGTTCCACAGGGCGCAGCGATATGTCACTACCACTTCGCCGGACATGGATGAGGAAAGCGAAACGTATTCCCGCAGCCCTCGATGATCATGGGCTGCTTCCGCTGGGGCGACCTGCGCGCAAGTCCATACCCGAACTCCACAAACAGGAACAACAGGTAACTATGAACAAGCGCACTGGGCTTCTCGCCCTCGCCGTCACTGCCGGTCTCAGCACGTTCTCCGCCGCCCCGGCGTTCGCGACAGGCGGTGTGAACGAACCCGTCGAGCAGGTCTGCGGCGAAGGCACGAGCGGCAAGGTGGACGTCACCGGGGCACACAGCACGCTCACCATCACCGCCCCGGAGGGTCAGCTCATCGCGAGCTATTGCGTCAAGGCCGGTTCCTCGAACCAGGGCGAAGGTCCCGAGATCGTCGAGCTGCCCACCCCCCTGGCCGAGGTGCCGATCAGTCACACCAGCGGGAAGGACATCTCCCACTACTCCTACACGCTGGTTCCCGCGCCGGTCGTCGTCACTCCCGTTCCGGAAACCCCCGAGGTTCCGGAGACTCCCCCGACACCTGTCCCGGAGGTACCGGTAACCCCGGAAGTACCCGAAACCCCGACCCCCGAGGTACCGGTCACCCCCGAGGTACCCGAGAACCCGACCCCGGAGACCCCCGAGGTACCGGAAACACCCTCGGTCCCTGGCCCGGAAACCCCGACCCCGGAAACCCCCGAGGTACCGGAAACGCCTGAGGCACCGGAGAATCCCGCAGTACCTGTTCCGGAAACCCCCGAGGTGCCGGAGCAGCCGACTCCCGAACATCCCGTGGAGGAGATCCCGGCCGAAGAGGTACCTGTCGAGGTTCCCGAAGAGGAGACCCCCGCCGAGGACGGTCCCGTCGCGGAGACTCCTGCCGAAGGGGTCCCTGCCGACAAGGCACCCGTCGAGGTAGAGGTCGTCGTGACAGTGGACGTGCCCGTCACGCCCGTCGTCGTCGTGGACACCCCCGACAACGTTCTCCCCGTGCTCGACCATGCAGCGGCGGGTGTCTCCTACGAGAACTGCACCGAGGTTCGGGACGTACTGGGCCGTTCCATCCTCCTGGGTGAGGAAGGCTTCCGTTCCGCACTCGACCGGGACGGGGACGGTATCGGCTGTGAGCTCGATAGCAATGGCAGCGGGGCCGAGGGCGACACCGGCAGCCGTACAGGTCTGGTGGCCGCTGCCGGCGACCGCGCTGAGACCCCAGGGCAGCTTGCCTACACCGGAACCGACGACGGCCTGGTGGTTGCCGGGGGCCTCGGTGCCGGCCTTCTGACCCTCGGTGCCGGCGTGGTCCTCGCGGGTCGCGGCCGCCACCGCGCCGTCAAGGCGTAGCACGATCGGATAGCACACGCGTAGGGGCCGGCTCTGACGAACCGGCCCCTACGCGTGTCGTGGACCAGCCCGGCGAGCCGCCCGGCGAAAGTGTCGAGGGACCGCAGCGCGGCCCCCATGAGGAGCCGCGCGGTGGTGAGACGTCGACGGTCAGCCGGCGCCGTATGCCTGGACGCCGTCGACCTCGGTTCGCAGCGCGGTGAGCTGGCGGCGGACTGCGGCCGGGGCCGTCCCGCCCTGCGCGTCACGGCTGGCCAGTGATCCCTCGACCGTGAGCACCTCACGTACCGCCGGCGTCAGGTGCGCGGAGATCCCCGCGAACTCGTCGTCCGTCAGGTCCCACAGCTCCACGCCTCGCTGCTCGGCGATCCGGACGGCCGCACCGGAGAGCTCGTGCGCCTCCCGGAACGGCACACCCTGCCGGACGAGCCACTCGGCGATGTCGGTCGCCAGTGCGAACCCCTGGGGTGCGAGGGAGGCGAGTCGCTCCGTGTCGAACACGAGCGTGGCGATCATGCCGGACACCGCGGGCAGCAGGACCTCGAGGGTGTCGACGGCGTCGAACACCGGCTCCTTGTCCTCCTGCAGGTCGCGGTTGTAGGCCAGGGGCAGTCCCTTGAGCGTGGCGAGCAGTCCCGTCAGGTCGCCGATGAGGCGCCCGGCCTTGCCGCGGGCGAGTTCGGCGACGTCGGGGTTCTTCTTCTGCGGCATGATCGACGAGCCGGTGGAGAAGGCATCGTCGAGCGTGACGAAGGAGAACTCCTTCGTGGCCCAGATGATGATCTCCTCACTCACACGGGAGAGGTCCACCCCGATCATCGCCGCGACCCAGGCGAACTCCGCGTACACGTCGCGTGCTGCCGTCCCGTCGATCGAGTTGTGCGTCGCGGAGTGGAAGCCGAGATCCGCGGCGACGGACTCCGGATCGAGGCCCAGCGAGGACCCCGCGAGGGCGCCCGACCCGTAGGGTGAGATCCCGGCACGACGATCCCAGTCCTGCAGGCGCTGCACGTCCCGCAGCAGGGCCCACGCGTGGGCCAGCAGGTGGTGGCTCAGCAGGACCGGCTGCGCATGCTGCAGGTGCGTGCGCCCCGGCATGGGAACCTCGAGGTGCGCCTCGGCCTGGTCCACGAGGGCGCCGATCGTGGCGAGGACGCCGCGGGCGATGATCCGGGCGTGATCCCGGAGGTACATGCGCCCGAGGGTTGCCACCTGGTCGTTGCGGGACCGGCCCGCGCGCAGCTTCCCACCGAGTGCCGGTCCGGCGCGCTCGATGAGGCCGCGTTCCAGCGACCCGTGCACGTCCTCGTCGCTCTGCGCCGGCGTATAGGCGCCGGACCGCACGTCGGCGTCGAGGTGGTCGAGGGCGTCGATCATCCCGGCGAGTTCGTCGTCGTCGAGCAGGCCTGCGCGCTGGAGGACGCGGGCGTGGGCGCGTGAGCCCTCGATGTCGTAGACCGCCAGCCGCCAGTCGAAGTGCGTCGACTTGCTGAGGGCGGCGAGGGCGTCGGCCGGGCCGCCGGAGAACCGGCCGCCCCACAGCGAGCCCTCGTTCGTCCCCTGGTGCTCTGGCGCCATCAGGCGCCCGCCCGCTGGTCCCGGCTCGAGGCCACCTTGGAGGACAGGCCGAAGATCTCGATGAAGCCGCGCGCCATCGACTGGTCGAAGGTGTCCCCGGAATCGTAGGTCGCGAGGTTGAAGTCGTAGAGCGCGACGTCGGAACGGCGGCCGGTCACGGTGGCACGGCCGCCGTGCAGGTCCATGCGGATGTCGCCGGTGACGTACTTCTGCGTGTCGTCGACGAAGGTGTCCAGCGAGCGCTTCAGCGGGGAGAACCACTGGCCGTCGTACACCAGTTCGGTCCAGCGCTGATCGACGGTCTTCTTGAAGCGGGCCTGCTCGCGTTCGATCGTGACGTTCTCGAGCTCGCGGTGCGCGGCGATGAGGGCCATGGCCCCCGGGGCCTCGTAGATCTCGCGGCTCTTGATGCCGACCAGGCGGTCCTCGACGATGTCGATGCGGCCGATGCCCTGGGCGCCGGCCCGGCGGTTGAGCTCCTCGATGGCCTGCAGCGGCGTGACCGCGTTGCCGTCGATGGCCACGGGGATGCCCTCCTTGAAGGAGATGACGACTTCGTCCGCGGCGGGCGGGAACTCGGGCGATGCGGTGTAGTCGTAGACGTCCTTGGTGGGTCCGTTCCAGATGTCCTCGAGGAATCCGGTCTCGACGGCGCGGCCCCAGACGTTCTGGTCGATGGAGAACGGGTTCTTCTTGGTGGTCTCGATCGGCAGGCCCTTCTCCTCGGCGAAGGCGATGGCCTTGTCGCGCGTGAGGGCGAGGTCGCGGACGGGGGCGATGCACTTCAGGTCGGGGCCGAGGGTCTGGATCCCCACCTCGAAGCGCACCTGGTCGTTGCCCTTGCCGGTGCAGCCGTGGGACACGGTCGTGGCACCGAACTCGCGCGCGGCGGCGACGAGGTGCTTGACGATCACGGGCCGGGAGAGCGCGGAGACGAGGGGGTACGCGTCCATGTAGAGGGCGTTCGTCTTCAGTGCGGGCATGCAGTACTCGGTCGCGAACTCCTCACGGGCGTCGGCCACGTAGGCTTCGACGGCGCCGCAGCCGAGGGCGCGCTGCCGGATGGTCTCGAGGGATTCACCGCCCTGTCCGACGTCGACGGCCACGGCGATCACCTCGGCCCCGGTGGCTTCGGCGATCCAGCCGATGGCGACGGAGGTGTCGAGTCCGCCGGAGTAGGCGAGGACGATGCGTTCGGTCACGGGAGGTGCTCCTTCTATTGTCCGGGCGGTGCGCCCGGGGGTGTCAGGTGTTCAGGGTGTCATGCCGCAGGCGCCGCAGGGGCCGGGCGTCACGACGGGGTCAGGACGGGTCGGCGGATCCCTGCGGTTCCCGGGCGAGTCCGAGGAACCGATCGGCGACCGCCGCACCGCCGTCGGGATCGCGGCTGACGAGCATCACGGTGTCGTCCCCGGCGATGGTGCCGAGGATGGAAGGCATCACCGAGTGGTCGATGGCCAGGGCGAGGAAGTTCGCGGCTCCCGGCGGCGTCCGCAGGATGACGATGTTCCCGGAGGCCTCGGCCGTCACCAGCAGCTCGTTGCACAGCTTCGCGAGCCGGGCGTCGAGGATCTCCTGGGACACGCCGCTGCGGGCGTGCCGGCCGCCGCCCTCGACGGGCACCGCGTAGATGAGTGCGCCGTCGGCTCCGCGGACGCGCACGACACCGAGCTCCACGAGGTCCCGTGAGAGCGTGCCCTGGTTGACCTGCACGCCGTCGGCGGCGAGGAGGGTGGCCAGCTCCACCTGCGAGCGCACCGATTGGGCCGTCAGGAGGTCGGTGATGCGGGCCTGCCGCGCGGTCTTCGTGGTGAGGCGGGCGGAGTCGCGCTGCATGGTCATGAGCCGCTCCCCTGCCCGCCGGGCCGGGCCGACTGCTGCACGAGCCACGTCATGAGGGCCTTCTGGGCGTGCAGCCGGTTCTCGGCCTCGTCCCACACGAGCGACTGGGGGCCGTCGATGACGTCGGCCGCGATCTCGTAGCCGCGGTAGGCGGGAAGGCAATGGAGGACGACGGCGTCCGGTGCGGCCTGCGCCATCGCTGCGGCGTCCACGGCGTAGGTGCGGAACAGCTCCTGCCGGGCGGCCTTCTCGTCCTCCTGGCCCATGGACACCCAGGTGTCGGTGGCGACGACGTCGGCCCCGGCGAGCGCGACGGCCGAGTCGGTGGTCACGAGGACGGACCCGCCGGTCCCGGCGGCCCGTTCCTCGGCGGCGGCCACGATCGCCGGGTCGGGCAGGTGACCCTCGGGCCCGGCGATCCGGACGTGCATGCCGGCCGTGACCCCGGCGAGGAGGTAGGAGTTGGCCATGTTGTTGGCGCTGTCCCCCAGGTACGTGAGGGTGAGCCCGGCGAGCGTGCCTTTGTGCTCACGGATGGTGAGCAGGTCCGCGAGCAGCTGGCACGGGTGGTAGTCGTCCGAGAGGGCGTTGATGACGGGGACGCTGGACGCCGCGGCCATCTCCTCGAGTCCGGCCTGGGCGTAGGTGCGCCAGACGATCGTCGCGACCATGCGGTCGAGGACCTTGGCAGTGTCGGTGATCGACTCCTTGTGACCGAGCTGCGAGTCCCCGGCCCCGATGATCAGCGGTACCCCGCCGAGGTCGGCGATTCCGGCGGCGAAGGACACCCGGGTGCGGGTGGACGTCTTGTCGAAGATCACGGCGACCGTCTTGCGGCCCGCGCCTTCCCCCGCGAACGGCGCGTGGCCGTAGGGCTTCGCCTTGAGTTCGGCGGCGAGGTCCAGGACCTCGGCCTGCTCGGCGGGCGAGAGATCCGTGTCGACGAGGAAGTGGCGCGTCATGGGGTTGCCTCCCGGCTGTCGGCGTGGACGGTGCGTGCGGTGGTGAGGATGGCGGGCAGTGCGTCCAGGAACGTCGCGGCCTGCTCGGCGGTGAGGATGAGCGGTGGAGCGAGCCGGAGGGTCGAGGGCCCTGTCGCGTTGATGATGAACCCGGCGTCGAGGGCCGCCTGGACCGCCGCCGGCGCGTACCCGCCGTCGACGTCGAACCCGATGAGCAGGCCCTGTCCCCGCACGGCGGTGACCCCCTCGGTAGCGGCCAGGCGCGTGGCGAGAAGGGCGCCGACGTCGGACGCGTGCTTCAGTGCGCCCGTCGTCTCCAGGACGTGCAGGGTGGCGAGGCCCGCCGCGGTGGCCACGGGGTTCCCCCCGAACGTGCTGCCGTGCTGGCCCGCGCCGATCAGGGAGGAGACGTCGTCTCCGAACGTCACGAGCGCCCCGATCGGGAAGCCACCGCCGAGGCCCTTGGCGAGCGTCATGGCGTCCGGGACCACGCCGTCGACCCACTGGTGGGCGAACCATCGTCCCGTCCGGGCGACGCCTGACTGGACCTCGTCGAGGATGAGCAGCGCACCGTGCTCGCGGGTCAGCTCCCGCGCAGCCTGCAGATACCCGGGCGAGAGCGGCCGGACGCCGGCCTCGCCCTGAATGGGTTCGATCACCAGTGCTGCCACGGAGTCGTCCATGGCAGCGCGGAGGGCCCCGATGTCGTCGAAGGGAATGTGCTCGACGCCGGCCGGTAGTGGCTCGAACGGTTCGCGGTAGGCCTTCTTGGACGTCAGTGCGAGGGCCCCCATGGTGCGGCCGTGGAAGGCGCCGTCCAGAGCGAGGATGCGCTGCCGCTCCGGCGTGCTGTTGCGGCGCGCGAGCTTGACCGCGGCCTCGAGGGCCTCGGCCCCGGAGTTGGTGAAGAACACGCGGGACCCGGCGGGTGCCGCGGCGAGGGTCAGGAGCTTCTCCGCGAGCGCCACCTGGGTGGGGCTCGTGAAGAAGTTGGAGATGTGGCCGAGGGTCGCGAGCTGGCCGGCGACGACGGAGGTGACGAAGGGGTGCGCGTGGCCGAGGGCGTTGACCGCGATGCCGCCGAGGAGGTCGAGGTACTGCCCGCCATCGGCGTCCCACACGACACAGCCGGCGCCGCGCACCAGGACGCGCTGCGGCGTCCCGAAGACGCCCATGAGCGAGGAGGTGTAGCGGGTCAGCCAGTCGGCGCCGGATGCCCCGCCCGTGAGCAGATCCGCGGTCCCGGTGATCGCGGTGTCGCTCATGCCGCCCCTCCCGGAGTTGCCTCGTCCAGGGCCGTCGCGTCGTCGGGGACCACCTGCGTGCCGATGCCCGCGGTGGTGAACGTCTCGAGCAGCATCGAATGGGCCAACCGGCCGTCGACGATGTGCGCACGCTCCACTCCGGCCTCCACGGCCTGCAGGCATGCGGCCATCTTCGGGATCATGCCCGATTCGAGGCCGGGCAAGAGCGCGCGGAGCTCGCCCGCGGTCAGGGAGGAGATGAGGGAGCTGCGGTCCGGCCACTCCGCGTAGAGCCCCTCGACGTCCGTGAGGATCACGAGCTTCGAGGCTCCGAGGGCTGCCGCCAGCGCGGCCGCTGCGGAGTCGGCGTTCACATTGAGCACCTGCTGCACGGCCTCGCCGTCGGCGTCGTACTCCGGGGCGACGGTGGAGATCACCGGGATGCGCCCGGCCTGGAGGAGGTCGAGGATGGCGCCGGGATGGACCTCGGTCACGTCCCCGACGAGCCCGAGGTCGACGTTCTCGCCGTCGACGACGGTTCCGGTGCGTACCGCGCGGAGCAGGCCGCCGTCCTCGCCGGACAGGCCGACGGCGTAGGGGCCATGGGAGTTGATGAGGCCCACGAGCTCGCGGCCCACCTGGCCGGTGAGGACCATCCGCACCACGTCCATGGCCTCGGGGGTCGTCACGCGGAGGCCGCCCCTGAACTCCGACTCGATGCCGAGTTTGGCGAGCATCGCGTTGATCTGCGGGCCGCCGCCGTGCACGACGACGGGCCGGATGCCCACGTGGTGCAGGAAGACGACGTCCTCGGCGAAGGCCCGGCGCATCTCCTCGTTCACCATGGCGTTGCCGCCGTACTTGATGACCATCGTGGTGCCCGCGAACCGCTGGATCCACGGCAGCGCCTCCACCAGTGTGGCGGCCTTGTCCTGGGCTCTCAGGGTCGAGGCCGAGGGCGTCGCCGTCGGGGTCGTGTCACTCTTCGTCATGGCGTCTCCCGTCAGCTCGAGTAGGCGGAGTTCTCGTGCACGTACTCGTGCGTGAGGTCGTTGGTCCAGATGGTGGCAGTCGCGGATCCGGCGGCGAGATCGATCTCGACGGTCACGTTCCGGTACGTGAGGTCCACGAGGTCGCGCGAGTCCCCGATCCCGCCGTTCCGGCAGATCTGCACGCCGTTCATCGAGACGTTCAGGGCGTCCGGCTCGAACACGGCGTCTGTGGTGCCGACTGCCGCGAGGACGCGCCCCCAGTTGGGGTCATTGCCGAAGATCGCGGTCTTGAACAGGTTGGAGCGGGCGACGGCGCGGCTGACCACCTCGGCATCGCGCTCCGTGGCGGCGTTCACCGTGGTGACGGCGATGGTGTGGCTCGCCCCCTCGGCATCCTCGATGAGTTGCGCGGCGAGGTCGAGGCAGACCTGCGTGAGGGCTGCGGTGAACTGAGCCTGGTCGGGCGCGACACCGGCGGACCCGGAGGCCAGCAGCACCACGGTGTCGTTGGTGGACATGCAGCCGTCCGCATCGGTGCGGTCGAAGCTCACGCGGGTCGCCTCCCGCAGGGCGGCATCCAGGGCTCGGGCGTCGAGGGCGGCGTCCGTGGTGAGGACCACGAGCATCGTCGCGAGGCCCGGGGCCAGCATCCCGGCGCCCTTGGCCATGCCGCCGATCGCGTAGCCCTCGCTCGCGGCGTCGGCCGTCGCAGGGTAGCGGGCCTCCTTGGCCACGGTGTCCGTGGTCATGATCGCCTCGGCTGCGGTCGGCCCGCCGCCCCTGCCCAGCGAACCGGCGGCGTCGGTGACCCCGGCGAGCAGCCGTTCCATCGGGAGTTGTTCGCCGATCAGACCGGTGGAGCAGACGACGACGTCCGTTGCGGAGACGCCGAGGAGCTTGGCGGTGACCTCGGCGGTGCGGTGGGTGTTCTGGAAGCCCTCGGGGCCGGTGCAGGCGTTGGCGCCGCCGGAGTTCAGGACCACGGCGTCGACCCGGCCGTCCGAGACGACCTGCCGGGACCAGTGCACGGGCGCGGCCGCGACGCGGTTGGAGGTGAAGACGGCGGCCGCGTTGTGCAGCGGTCCGTCGTTGACGACGAGCGCGACGTCGGGCTTGCCGGTGCTCTTGAGGCCGGCGGCGACGCCCGCAGCGCGGAACCCGCCCGGGTAGGTGATGCTCACGGTGCGACTCCCTGGATGGTTAGGCCCGCGGTCTCGTCGAGGCCGAGGGCGATGTTCATGGACTGGACGGCGCCACCGGCGGTCCCCTTGGTGAGGTTGTCGATGACGCAGCTGACGATCACCCGGCCGGCGTGGTCGTCGAAAGCGAGCTGGAGGTTCGCGTAGTTCGACCCGAGCACCGCCTTGGTGGTGGGCCACTGGCCCTCGGGCAGCACCCGCACGAAGGGCTCGGCCGCATAGGCGTCCTCCCATGCCTGCCGCAGCTGTGCGTACCCGGTGCCGGGCGTGACCCGGGCGGTCGCGGTGGTCAGGATCCCCCGTGCCATGGGGGCGAGGGTGGGCGTGAACGACAGGGAGACACGCGTGCCGGCCGCGCGGCTCAGGCCCTGCTCCATCTCCGGGGTGTGGCGGTGCCCGCCGCCGACGCCGTAGGGGCTCATGCCGCCCATCACCTCGGATCCGAGGAGGTTGGGTTTCACCGCCTTGCCCGCCCCGGAGGTGCCGGACGCGGAGACGACGACGACGTCGTCGGGCTCGAGGAGTCCTGCGGCGAAGCCAGGGGTGAGGGCGAGGAGGACACTCGTCGGGTAGCAGCCCGGGACGGCGATGCGGCGTGCTCCGGTGAGGCCTGCCCGATGGCCGGGCAGTTCGGGCAGTCCGTAGGGCCAGGTGCCGGCATGGGCCGAGCCGTAGAACTTCGTCCACGCCGCCGGGTCCTGCAGCCGGTGGTCGGCTCCGGCGTCGATCACGAGCGTGTCCGCCGGAAGCTGGGCAGCGACCTCGGCGCTGGCGCCGTGCGGCAGGGCGAGGAACACGACGTCGTGCCCGGTGAGTACCTCGGGGGTCGTCTCCTGCAGCACCCGATCGGCGAGGGAGTGCAGGTGGGGCTGGACGTCGCCGAGGCGTGCTCCGGCATTGCTGTGGGCCGTGATCGCGCCGACCTCGACGTCGGGATGGTTGGCGAGGAGGCGCAGGATCTCTCCCCCGGCATAGCCACTTGCGCCGGACACGGCTGCGGTGAACGTCATGACGCCAGCCTACAACATCATCATGCACGCCCGCACATAGTTATGCACTCTTGTCCAGTGGACTACCCGGGCCTCCAGCCGTGACGCCTCCGCTGTGGACGGGGCGGACCTCGACCCCGCCCGTGCTGGTGCGGACCGCCGGGTTCAGGCGTGCGACCGCGACGGCGGCATCGAGGTCCGGGGCATCTACGACATAGAAGCCGGCGACGAACTGGTCGGCCTGCACGAAGGGACCCGCCTCGGTGCCATCCCGTCGGATGGACACCGCCTGGGCACGGGGAGTCAGGGCGTAGGCCAGTGACATGGTTCCGGCGGCTGAGAGGTCCCGGGCATGCTGGTCGTTCTCCTCGAGTTCCGCCGCTGCTGCATCCAGCGCATGCAGGGAGTCGTCGGCGTAGATGAGAATGGCGAATTGCGGCATGGGTCGTCCTCTCGTGGCGGTCGGTTGCTCAGCTCTGGGTCTGGGGTTCGTAGCCGATGAGCCAGCGGAGGCCGTGGCGGTCGGTGACCTGGCCGTCCGAGGCGCCCCAGGGCTTCGAGGTCAGCGGGTCGATCCGCGATCCGCCCTCGCACAGCCTGTCGAACCAGGTGTGGAGGACCTCGGGATCGGCGGTGCCCAGCAGCGACAGCATGAGGCCCTCGAACCGGACGGTCGGCTCTCCTGCTGCCGCATCGGATCCTGCGAGGGCGACGACGCCGTCGAGTACGCCGTGGGCGACGGCCTCGGGCGGGCCGTCGGTGCGGCCGAACGCCTCGTAGGAGTGCAAGGTCAGCTCGCCCCCGAAGACATCAGCGTAGAAGCCCAGGGCCTCCCGGGCGGTCCCGGGAAAGCTGAGGTAGACGAGGGGTGCAGTCATGGTGAGCATTCCTGACGTTCGGCAATGGATTCGGTCCTGTTTGCGAACAGTACTTCGTCGACGGCGGGCATCCCGGGTGTGTCGACGGCGCGTCACCGTGTCTCGGTGCCCGGGCCCAGTAGCATCTGCCGTGCAGACCACATGGGGTGAATATCGGTTTCAGTGGGGGACGAGGCTCGCATGGACGGGAACGATCAGGGTGAGCGCGCAGCCATGGTGGAACGGCTGGGTGCAACGGCTCGTGCTGACGCCGCGGACAGCGCGAAAGGGCACCAGGAGCTCGAGTATGCCTTGACGTTCCTCGGGGAGCTTGACCTCCGCACGCTGCGCGAGCTGGAGAACGAACTGGCTCGACCCGACAGCATGATCTCCACACCCCGACCCGGCTGGGGCACTGTAGGCCTCGCTGCTTTCCTTGGACGTCATTATGCAGCCGCGGTGCCCGCCTCCCGCTACCACCCAAGGACTCCTGTTCCCGTCCTGCGGAACGATGTGCTGGACACCCTGGTCTTCCGGGAAATCCGGATCGCCCACGGCGACACGATGTTCGACCGGTGCGTGAGGGGCGTCAAGGACGCACTGGGGTTGCCTGCGGACGCGAGTCTCGCCGAATCGGGCTTCCTCGAGTACGGGGTGGAGAACGTGTTTCTGCTGCTGGATATCGCGGCGTCCCTGGCGCCCGTGCAGCTGCACAGGACCTCGGCCCATATCACCCCGTCCATGGGCTACTCCGGGATCGACGCGTATGCAGACGCGCTCGACGCCTGTCACTTCATGAGTGCCCGTCTCGCGGCGTACCTCCTGAGGAGGCGGCCCAGCTCCGAGAAATTCGTCGTCCTGGCCGCACGCGGGCGATTGAACACTTTCGGGATCTCACCCACCGATATCGACAGCACCCGCTTGCGGACTGAACTCGTGAAGCTGCGGCACACCCTGCCCGCGATCAGCGCCCCTTTCGCCTCGTGGGGACCCGTCGACGGGGATGGCCGACGTCGTCCACCTGAGTCTGCGGGCAAGAAGGACGAGGCGCGATCGGCGTTCGTCGTGTCCAGGTTCTCCGGCGCCCCCAGAACCGCCGGTGAAGAGTTCGAACAGCGGCTGACCCGCAGGGGCTGGGCCATGCGGACAAGGGGCCATCGAACAGCGCTCACTGCGGGCGGTGCCGTCGTCGGCGTGATGTTCTTCTGGTCCTCAGCAGTGGTGGCGTCGCAGGGTGCGGCATTCAGTGCCGTCGTCCTCGCGGCCTTGCTGGGAATGACCGCGGCGATCGCCCTGGCCCTCCTGCTCGACGCTCGCGCGGAGGCCTTCTTCCGGTCGGCACGCGCAATGAGCAACCACACGGTCCTTCAAGGGCGCCGGGATGCGCAGTTCCTGGCAGCACTGCGTCAGGTGCGCCCGGACATGTTCACCCGCTCCCGGCATGCGGGCCTTCCTCGGCTGGTCACGTGGGTGGCGGAACGCGATGGAGTCGTGCTCCTCGGAGCAGGAACCCGCCCAAGGACCGCGGCGGCGTTCCACTGGATGCACATCCGGAGGATCACCGCACCAGACGAGCCTTCCACCACGGGTGGCCGGTCGGCCCACCGGGTGGCCTTCGTTGTGCGCCGAGATGATCAGGAAGTCGTCCTCGGCTTTCCGCTCGAGCGGGCGAAGGTGTCCTGGACCAGCCACAGCTACCTGACGAACCAACCACTGGAAGCCGTGCTCGCCCTCCTGCAGGGCCTGCACCTGCTCGAGGCACATCGCTTAGTCGGAGCACCAAAGGACGGTATCGGAGGGGGTGCCCGTGGCCCTGCCGGTCTGATGGCCGGCGCGGAAGAGGATGGGGGCGCCTCGCCCGAACTCGAGGCGATCGACTGGGAGTTCCGGGCCCGCCCGCCGCTCACGCTGCCTGACGCGACCGCAGCTCAGCGGGAGCAAATCCTGCTGGGAGTTGTCATCGTCCTGGCATTGATTGGGTGCCTGCTTGCACCCTTCCTGGTGTCGCCAGCCCTAGGCTGAGTCCTCACCTGGGTTCACTCGGACTCGCCGCCGAATAGCATGAGGGAACGCCACCGAAAGGAACCACCATGCCGTCAGCCATCGTCGTCACCGCACCGGGCGGTCCGGACGTCCTCACCCTCGAGACCGTCGACCGCCCCACCGCCGGCCCGGGCCAGCTACTGGTGAGGGTCGCCGCAGCCGGGGTGAACTTCATCGAGACGTACCAGCGCAGCGGAGCGTACGCCGTCGACCACCCGTTCACCCCCGGAGCCGAGGCGGCCGGAACCGTGGAGATGCTCGGCGAGGATGTGACGGGCTTCGCCGTCGGCGACCGTGTCGCGTTCGCGGAGGGGACGGGGACCTACGCGGAGTACGCCGTCGTGGATGCGGAGCGGGCGCTGCCGGTCCCCGACGGCGTGGAGCTGGAGACCGCGGCCGCGCTCCCCCTGCAGGGCATGACCGCTCACTACCTGATCAACTCCACCTTCCCGGTCCGGCCCGAGCACGTGGTGCTCGTCCATGCAGGTGCGGGCGGCGTGGGGCTGCTGCTCATCCAGTTGCTCAAGGCCAAGGGCGCCCGGGTGATCACCACGGTGTCGACGCCGGAGAAGGAGGAGCTCGCACGTGTCGCCGGCGCCGACGAGGTGCTCCGCTATGAGGGATTCGCCGACGCCGTGAAGACCCTGACGGAGGGGGTCGGGGTGGACGTCGTGTTCGACGGCGTGGGCCGGGCGACGTTCGACGATTCGCTGCGCTCGCTGCGGATCCGCGGCACCCTCGTGCTGTTCGGCGCGGCGTCAGGCGCTGTGCCCCCGCTGGACCTGCAGCGCCTCAACAGCGGTGGCTCGCTCTTCGTGACCCGACCGACGCTCGCGCATCATCTGCTCTCTGCCGAGGAGCGCCGCTGGCGGTCGGAAGAGCTTTTCGGCGCTGTCGCGGCCGGCCAGCTCGACGTCCGCATCGGCGCCCGATACGCGCTCGCCGACGCCGCCCGCGCGCATGAGGACCTCCAGGCCCGGCGCACCACGGGCAAAGTGCTTCTCGTTCCCTGAGTCCTGCTCGTCGACAGGTTGGTGGCGGGTTGCGCAGTCGTTCGCACCGGTAGGTCACGTCGATCTGCCGGGAGGTCAGGCGTAGAGCAGTTCGGCGCGTCGGCTCCGTCGCGCGGAGGGATACGCGGGTGTGCCCTGATCCTCTGACGCGTGGTCCGGCGCGTGGCTCGGAGATGTGGGCGGGTGCGTTGGGTGGGCGCGGCTGCCGGCCGACTGCTCGTGGTCCCTCCCGTTCGGTCCGTTGCCGGGGAGGGGTGGTGCGGTGGAGTGGTAGGTGTGGCCGGTGGGCGTGCTGATGGCGAGGGCGTGCCTTGCCCCGGATCCGGGGCCGGCACCGGCATTGGGGCTGCTGTCGGGGTCGGGATTGAGGCTGCTGGGTGGTGCTGTGGTTGTCCAGCCGGGGAGTTCCTTGGTGTGGTTGCACGCCTCGCACAGCCCTGCCCCGTTGGACAGACTCGTGGGTCCGTTGGTGTGCCAGGGGATGATGTGGTCGTAGTGCCGGATCGGGGCGTCGCAGTACGGGGTGCGGCAGAGGTGGTCCCGGGCCTGGAGGAAGCGGCACTGCCCGGTGGTGAAGAGCCGGGCCCGGGAGTCGGCGGCGATCAGCTCCCCGGTCCCGGGGGCGGTGTAGAGGCGCCGGAGCCAGACCTGAAACGCTTGCGCGGCTGCGGGATCGGCTGCGGGATTGGCTTCGCTCCCCGACATGTGTCCTGCACCCTGTCCGGGCCGCCCGGTGGGCTGACCGGGTGCGTGCTCCGCCCGGTGCCCTGCCGGCTGCCCGGCCTGCTGTCCGGGGGGCCCTGCGTTCTTCTGGGTGAGGAGGTCTCGGGCCCAGCCGGCGGGGACGATCCCGTAGCCCGGCAGTCGGGCCGGTTCGCTCTCGCCCTGGAACAGGGTCCGGTCGGTCATGATCAGCTGCACCTCGATGCGGGAGAACCCACCCGGGGTCCCGGTGGTCCGCTCCACGAGGGCGTCGGCCATCAACTGGCCCCGGCTCCGGGTATCACCTTTAGCGCGCTCCATGTCGGCGTGCCGGGTGAGCTCCGCGTGCACCGCCACCCCCTGCGCGACCGGGAGCAGGGCGGTCAGGTACGTCATGGTGTCCGGGGCCGGGCGCAGACTCACATGCCGGTCCGCCGCCGCCCGGCGCGCCCGCTCGGTCACCGACCGCGGATCCCGGCGATACGCCGCCGCCCGCACCGCGGCGACCAGTGCCCGGTCCCCGGCGCCGTCGAACGTCCCCGCATCCACTGCCACCTCGTCGTCGACCGCGCACCGGTCCGCCGCTGACAGGCACGCCGTCTCCCGGACCATGAGGGTCGCCCGCCACTCATTCAACCGTCCCGCCTCCAGGGCTGCCATTGTGTGGGGCATTTCCGTGACCAGTGCCCGGGCCAGGCCGAGGAGCCGGCCACCGCGTGCTGGGGACTCGCGGCGGGCGAGGGCGATCTGCGCGGCCACCCCACGCCCCCGCTCAACGGCCGGGACACCAGCCTGCGCCTGCGCTTGGCGCCGGACCAGATCGAACGCCACCGCAGCCCGCGCCTGCCGGCCCGCGATCGCGGACTTCAACTCCTCCAGGGCACGCAGCTCATCGATCAATGAAGCATCATCCGCCGACATGGGCAGGGAGCCCATCGCGTCGATCAGCTCCCGCACACAGCCAACCCTCACCTGACCGGCCGGAACCGCACCCGGCCCCGCAGAACCACCGCTGACGGTGACCACTTCGGGAGGAGCGTTCCGGCTGCTGTCCATACTGAATTCTCCCAACCACCACCGACATTATCGGGGTCGATACGAGCCGCTGTCCGTGCGGACTGGCCACGGTGACAACGTCATGTCGGCAGACTCGGTGTGGTCAGGGAGCGCAACCTCAAAGCCGATGCGCGTAGGAGAATTCCTGTGCACATACTCACGGGAAGATGCACCGTGAAGGGCGGCCGCGCTTGATTGCCGACCGCGGTATGGCATGATGCCGCCATGCGGAGCCATCATGTGAGTCGAGTGATCGCCGCGGCGCCCGATGTCGTGTACGACTACGCGTCGAATGTCGCGAACCTTCCACAGTGGGCGGTCGGTCTCGCTCAGACCGACGTGATTCGCGACGGCGACACACTCCTCGTGGAGTCGCCGATGGGCAGCGTGTCGGTTCGTTTCGTAGAACGAAATCACTTCGGTGTCCTCGACCACGACGTGACGTTGCCGTCCGGAACGGTGGTGACGAACCCGGTCCGCGTGGTGTCTCATCCGGAGGGCGCCGAGGTGGTCTTCACGGTTCGCCAAAGAGAGCTCGACGACGACGAGTTCGCTCGAGACATCGACATCGTCGCAGCCGACCTTGAGCGTCTTGAACGCCGGATCGGTGAACAGACCTAGCGCCCGCCGAGATACTGCTACAACCTCGCTATGAGCGCCCAAAGTCGGTGCTTCTCGGAGAGTACTGCCTCAACAGACCATTCGTGGTCCTGTTGATCTCAGGTCACAGGCGAGGTCTGAAGAACGAAGGTCGTGATTGCACGATCTGTGCGGCGCCCGCCTGTTGCGATTCGGTGCTGATCCCCGCGGAACAGTAGTGTCCCGCATGGTTCCGGCTGATCATGGGGGAATGAGATGGTCTACACGATTGGGAATCGCGCTCCTCACGACGACCTTCGTCGCTGCATGCGCCACTCCTGCGGATCCGGGGAACGAGCCGCTGGAGGCACCCAGCGGCTTTCCCGCCGCTGGGCCGGCAGCCTCACCCGACGCCGATCCTGACACGAGCCCTTCTGGATTCGTCCCTCCTGCGGCGGAGGGTGAAGTAAGGGGCCAGGGCACTGTCCTCCAGGACGGTGAAGCGTTGCCTCGGTTCTGCCTCGGCGGGGTGCAGGAGTCCTATCCGCCGCAGTGCACCGGACCGGCCCTCGTAGGGTGGAATTGGGACTTGGCGCAGCAGAGGGAGACGGCGTCGGGTGTCACCTGGGGTACGTACGCGGTCACCGGGACCTGGGACGGCATAGCATTCACGCCCACGACGGTGCCGATACCACTGTCACTCTATGACGCCATGCCCTTTGAGGACCCCCTGGCCAACCGGCAGGGCTCCGGCAACCCGCAGGAGCTCGAGCGGATCCTGCAGGACATCTTTGTCGGCTTCGGCGATTACCCGGTCAGCGGGAGCGTCGACCGCGGTTTCGCCGTGGTCACCGTGGTGTACGACGACGGGTCCTTCCAAGCGCTCATGGATGCCAGGTACGGACCCGACGTCGTCGTCGTGCTGTCCGCGCTGCGCCCCGTCACGTGACGAGACGCGTGCTGCACTCGCGGACCGATAGGGAACCACGGGCGATCGACCCCGGAACCAGGAAGGCCCACACCCACGCAGGGAGCGGGCCTTCCGCCAGTCGACATGCAGCAGCGATCAGCGCTGCACGGCACCGTACCGCTCGGCCGCCAGGGCCACCGCGGCGTCACGAGCCGCACTGGCCTCGTCCGCCGTCAGCGTCCGGTCCGGAGCGCGGAAACGCAGGGCGAAGGCGAGGGATTTCCGCCCCTCCGGGATGCCCTGTCCCGTGTAGACGTCGAACAGGCTGACATCCTCGAGGAGCGCTCCGGCACCCTCGCGCAGGGTTTCGAGCACCTCGCCCGCGACCACTGAGGACCCGACGACGAGCGCGACGTCCTGGGTGGCCGGCGGGTACGTGGACAGCGAGCGGGCGACGATCACGTCGGCGGCGGCCTCGAAGAGCAGGTCCGCCGTGATCTCCAGGGCGACCGTGCGCGCGGGGAGGTCCTGCGCGGCGATCAGTTTCGGATGCAGTTCGCCGGCGTAACCCAGCACCTCGCCGCTGCGCAGCGAGAACTCCGCCGTGCGCCCGGGATGGAACGCCTGGTGGCTGCCCTGCCGGACGACGACGTCGACACCGGTGACCTGCGCCATCAGCTGGACGACGTCGACGGCGTCGGCCCAGTCCCAGGCGCGCGGGGCGACACCGGCCGACGGTGCCGCCTCATGGCCCGTGAAGAGCGCGGCCACGACCAGCGGCTGGTGCGGGATCCCGGCGTACAGCCCGTCGAGGACGGCGTCGTCGGGCCTGATGCCCAGCGGTGGGATGGACTCGGAGCCGAGGGCGCCGTCGGGCAGGAAGACCGACCCCGCCTCGAACAGGGCCAGGTCGCGGAAGCCACGCGAGTGGTTCCGCTTCGCCAGCTCCACGAGGCCGGGCAGGATCGACCGGCGCAGGAAGCCCAGTTCGGCGCTGAGCGGGTTCGCGAGCCTCACCGACGCCGGTGCCACGCCCTCGGCGGGTGTGCCGAACACGGTGTTCGACGCCTCGCTGACGAACGGGTAGGAGAGCACTTCCGTGAGCCCCGCCGCCGCGAGGGAATTCAGGAGCCGCCGGCGCTGCTGCTGCACGCGCGTCAGGCCGCGCCCGGGCGGCGCGACGGGCAGGGACGACGGGATGGTGTCGTAGCCGACGAGCCGGATGATCTCCTCGGTCAGGTCCTCACGCGTCTCGAGGTCGCTGCGCCAGCTCGGCGCGGTGACGCGGTAGCCGCCGTCGATCTCCTCGACCGTCGCGCCGAGGTCCGTGAGCGTGCCCCGGATCTCCTCGTCGGTGAACTCGCGTCCGATCAGGCGTGCCGGGAAGTCGGCGGCCAGGTCGATGACCCGCGGGTCCGGTGCCTGCCCGACGTCGGTGACGGCGTCGTCGACCGTTCCTCCGGCGAACTCCAGAAGGAGGTCGACGGCGCGCTGCGCGGCGACGTCCGCGACGCTCCAGTCCACGCCGCGCTCGAAGCGCTTGGATGCCTCGGACGGCAGCCGGTGACGACGCCGGGACCGGCCGATGCTGACGGGGTCGAAGTGGGCGGCCTCGATGAGCACGCTGTCGGTGCCCGCCGAGACCTCCGTGGCGGCGCCGCCCATGACGCCGGCGATGCCGATGGGGCCCGAGGCATCGGTGATGAGGAGGTCCTCGACGTCGAGCGTGCGCTCCTTGTCGTCGAGCGTCCGCAGCGTCTCCCCCGCCGCAGCACGGCGGACCACGATGTCGCCGGAGAGCGTGTCGAGGTCGTAGAAGTGGAGTGGCTGGCCGAGCTCGAGCATCACGTAGTTGGAGATGTCGACGACGAGCGAGATGGAGCGGATGCCGGCGAGGCGCAGCCGCGCGGACATCCACGGCGGCGTCGGGCGCGTGGGGTCGACCCCGCGGACCGTGCGCGCCACGAACCGGTCGCAGCCGGGCGTGCCGTAGACGGGAGCCGCGTCCTCCAGCCGCACCGGGTAGCCCCCGGCCGCGGCCGGCGGGACGACGACGGCGGCCGCCGGGTCGGTGAAGGCCGTCCCGGTGGCGTGCGCGTACTCGCGGGCGGCACCGCGGATGGAGAAGCAGTACCCGCGGTCGGGGGTCACGTTGATCTCCGCGGCCTGGTCGTACAGGCCGAGGAGCTCGAGGGCATCGGTGCCGACCTCGGGGTCGAGCCCCAGGGTCGACAGCACGAGGATACCGTCGTGGTCGTCGCCGATGCCGAGTTCGCGGACGGAGGCGATCATGCCGGCGGACACGTGACCGTAGGTCTTGCGGGGGCTGATGCGGAAGTCGCCCGGCAGCACCGCGCCGGGCAGGGTGACGACCACCTTGTCACCCTCGACGAAGTTGTGGGCGCCGCACACGATGCCCTGCACGCCGGAGGGGTCGATGCCGTCCCCTGTGAGGGTCTGCCCGGCGCCCTCGGGCGCCACACGGACCTCGCACCAGTTGATGGTCTTGCCGTTGGACTGTGGTTCCTTGGCGATGCTGAGGACCTGGCCGACGACGATCGGACCCGTCAGCTCGTCGGTGGGACGGTGGACGTCCTCTTCCTCCAGGCCCACCTTCACCAGGTCGGCCATCACGTCTTCCGCGGTTGCATCCGCAGGCACGGCTGCGTACTCGCGCAGCCAGGACAGTGGGATTCTCACCTAGATCTCCATCCCGAAGTGTTCGCTGAAACGTACGTCGCCCTCGATCATGTCCCGCATGTCGATGACCTCGTTGCGGAACATGAGTGCCCGCTCGATCCCCATGCCGAAGGCGAACCCGGAGTAGACCTCGGGGTCGATGCCGGTGGCACGCAGCACGTTGGGGTTGACCATGCCGCAGCCGCCCCACTCGATCCAGCGCGGGCCGCCCTTGGCGCCGGGGTGCCAGATGTCGAGCTCCGCGCTCGGCTCCGTGAAGGGGAAGAAGTTGGGGCGCAGGCGCACCTTGGCGTCGTCGCCGAAGAGCTGCTGCGTGAAGTGCTCGAGCGTGCCCACGAGATCCGCCATGGTGAGCCCCTTGTCGATGGCGAGGCCCTCGAACTGGTGGAAGACCGGGGTGTGGGTGGCGTCGAGCTCGTCCGTGCGGAACACCTTGCCCGGGCACAGGACGTAGATCGGCAGGTCGCGCTCGAGCATCGAGCGGACCTGGACCGGCGAGGTGTGGGTGCGCAGCACGAGGTGCGCCTCGGGCGGCTCGACGAAGAACGTGTCCTGCATCTCGCGTGCCGGGTGGTCGGGCTTGAAGTTCAGGGCGTCGAAGTTGAACCACTCGGACTCGAGCTCGGGTCCTTCGGCGATCTCCCAGCCCATGCCGACGAAGACGTCGATGACGCGCTCCTGCAGGGTGGACAGCGGGTGCCGGGCACCGGCCCGACGGCGGCGGGGGGCGGCTGTGACGTCCACGGCCTCCTCGACGAGGATCCGCGCGTCGCGCTCGGCCTCGAGCTCGACCGTGCGGGCGGCGAGCGCCTGGTTGATCCGTCCGCGGGCCGGGCCGATGTTCTTGCCGGCCGCCGATTTCTGGTCCTTGGGCAGGGCACCGATGCCCCGATTGGCGAGGCTCAGGGGCGACTTCTCACCGGTGTGCGCGATCCGGACCGCTTTGAGCCCGTCGAGGTCGGCCGCGGCCGCGATGTCGGCGAGCGCGGCGTCGACAGCGGAGGCCACCGACCCGGCATCCAGCGGATCGGGGACCTGGGCATCGCGGCCGGCGGGCCCGGCGTGCTCTGGGATTTCGGCCATGGGGTTGCGTACCTTGCACTCTCGGGACGAGCGGCAGGCCGTGCGCTGGGGCGGGCCATGCCGTGGACAGGAAAACGCCGGGACGCAGCGGGGCGCACCGGCGTCTCAAGTCTAGGCGACGGGTTCAGCGATGGAGCAACAGCCTCTACGATGGCGGCATGAACCGGAGGCTCGTGCCGTTCCTCAACTGGGTCAACCTGTCGACGCCGTGCGGCCTCGCCGTCGCCGCCCTGTCCGGCTGCCGCGTCTCGGCCGGGCCGTACGGCGTCCTGCTCGCGGAGGGCTACCGTCGTCGCCTGCCGAAGGCGCGGGCCTTCACCGTGGGCAGCGTGGTGCTGCTGCGGGGCACCGCACCCCAGGCCCCGTCGCGGGGGTTCCTCCGGCTCCTCGAGCACGAGGCGCGCCACACTCGCCAGTACGCGGCGTGCCTCGGTCTGCCGTTCCTCCCGGCGTATCTCGTCGCGGCGGGCTATTCGCTCCTGCGCACCGGGGACCCCGCCTCACGCAACCTCTTCGAGCGCGGGGCCGGACTCTCCGCGGGCGGCTACCGTGAGCGGCCCGTGCGTCCGCTCGCGGCGTCGGTCGCGGCGTCGGTCAGGGCCACGGCCCGGTCGGGCCGGGTCGGTTCTCGCTCCGGCCGGTGACGCCGGTCAGTGCTCCGCGCCTGCGGTGACCCGCGCGTCGACGGCGGTCTCCGCCGTCGTCACCGCGATCAGTGCGAGGGCCTCGGCCATCGCCTCGACGGCGAGGCCCGGCCGGCCGTGGGCGGCACCCTGCTCAGGGGAGAAGGGCACGTGGACGAACCCACCACGGGTGCCCCGCCGGTCCTCCAGCAGGTCCATGAGCCCGTAGAAGAGGTGGTTGCACACATAGGTGCCCGCGGTCTGCGACACCTCCACCGGGATGCCCAGCCCGGCGACGGCCTCCCGGCAGGCCTTGACCGGCAGGGTGCTGAAGTACGCAGCCGGGCCGGACGCGACGACGGGTTCGTCAATGGGCTGGTTGCCGGCGTTGTCGGGGATGCGGGCGTCGTCGACGTTGATGGCCACGCGTTCCAGCGAAACGCTCCCCCGTCCGCCGGCCTGCCCGACGCACAGGACGATCACCGGCTCGAACTGCGCGAGGGCGTCCTCCAGCACCTCGATGCTCCGGCCGAAGACGCACGGCACCTCGACCGCCACCGCCTCCCGGCCCTGCGCCGTCAGCAGGTCGGCGGCACGCTGCGCTGCGAGCCAGGACGGATTGGTCGATTCTCCCCCGAAGGGTTCGAAGCCGGTCAGCAGGATCATGCATCCAGCCTAGACGCCCGCAGAGCACAGTGACGGAATATTAGTACGCATGTTCTAATAGATCCATGCGATGGGAAGGGCAGAAGATCACCGGCGACGACGACGCGCCCACAGCACCTCCGCTGCTGCCGCTCGCCGGGCTCGTCCGAACAGTGCGAACGCCGGACTTCGCTGGGATCACCTTCCACGAGGTCGCTGCGAAGTCGGTCCTCAACCGGGTTCCGCCCACGTCGTCGATGCCCTTCTCCTGGACCATCAACCCGTTCCGCGGCTGCTCCCACGCCTGCGTGTACTGCTTCGCCCGGAAGACGCACAGCTATCTGAACCTGGACACGGGGCTCGACTTCGACGCGCAGCTCGTCGTCAAGATCAACGCCGCCGAGGTGCTCGCCCGCGAGCTGGGCAAGGCATCCTGGACGCGCGAGCACGTGGCCCTGGGCACCAACACCGATCCGTACCAGCGGGCCGAGGGACGCTACCGGCTCATGCCGGGCATCATCTCCGCGCTCGCGGACTCGGGGACCCCCTTCTCCATCCTGACCAAGGGCACCCTGCTCGCCCGCGACGTCCCCCTCCTCAAGGCGGCGTCGCAGTCGGTCGGCGTGGGCATGGGGATCTCCCTCGCGCTGGTGGATCCGGTGCTCGCCGAGGCCATCGAACCCGGCACACCTGCCCCGAAGGCGCGGCTCGCCCTCATCTCCCGGCTCCGCGAGGCCGGGCTGCCGTGCGGGGTCATGGCGATGCCGATCCTCCCCTGGCTCACCGACGGCGACGAATCGCTCGACCAGCTGTTCGGAGCCCTGGCCGGTGCCGGAGCCACGGGCGTGACCGCGGGCCCACTGCACCTGCGGCCCGGCTCCCGCGAATGGTTCCTGCAGTGGCTCGCCGCGCACCACCCGCTCCTCGTCCCGCGGTACGAGGAGCTCTACCGCGGCGGCAGCTACGCGTCGAAGGAATACCGGGACTGGCTCTCCGGGAGAATCCGGATCTTTCGCCGCAGGCACGGCCTCGTGGCGGGCGCCGGGTTCTTCCGCAACCTGTCGGCGGCGGGACCCCTCGGCGCGGACGCCGTCGTTCCGACCGCCTCGGCCCCTGGTGCCGTGCAGGCATCGCTCTTCTGAGAGGACGCCCGTCAGGAGACGGCGCGGGAAGCGACGGCCGACCGCAGCGCGGTCAGGATGGGCCGATCGGCGGGGATCCAGGGCAGTGCCTCGAGCTCCCCGGGCGGGTTCAGCGGCAACCACCGCACATCGTCGTGGTCCTGCAGCGGCTGCGCCTCACCGACAGTGACCTCGGCCAGCCAGACCCGCATCGCGGCCCGCTCGTTGAGCGGCCACCCCTGGGGTCCGGGCCCGGTGATCTCCGGACCGAGCCGTGCGGTGACGCCGAGCTCCTCCTCGAGCTCCCGCAGGAGGGCGTCCTCGCAGCGCTCCCCCGCCTCCACCTTCCCGCCGGGGAATTCCCACATCCCGGCGAACTGTGGCGGCGCGGACCGTCGGGCGACGAGCAGGCGGGTGGGATGCGCGAGGGAGTCGACGACGGCCGCCCCCACGATCTGGAGGAGCTGGTGCGGAGGTGGTTGCGTCACCCGCCGAGTCTATCGATGACGGCAGGCACGCCGGACCGCGGCACCGTCCGGGAGGAAGGCTCAGCTCTCCTCGGCGGATCCGATCCCGTCTGCCGGCGGGGCCGTACGGCGGTCCGGATCGTCCCCGCGTCGGTACTCCCCGTGCGGACTCACCCCGGGCACCTGCTGCCCGGCATTGAGCTCGGTGGACGTATAGGTCTCCTCCGAGAACTCCGCTGCGCTCCCCGCGTCCGGCTCCTGCGGCAGGTTGATGTCGTCCCGCAGATGCTCGCTCTGCGGCAGGTGGTCGGCATTCGGCGTCCAGCCCATGATTCTCTCCCATCGATCGGTGTCGAGTCGTCGGTCACGTCGACGATCGCCCCACCACCCTGAACCTGCCGACGAGCGCAGCACAAATCGCGCGGCCGGGCGCCGGGCAGTTTGCATTTCGGGGCGGCACCCTGTCGTCGCCTAGGCTGGATGGGACGACGGCGTCCGTGTCGCCGTCCCACTCCCCACCTCGGAGCAGTCCGGCGGCCGATCCTCCCGTTCCCCAGATCCAGCCGCAAGGACACCCATGACCGCTTCCGCTCGCCCGTCGACGTCGAACCGGCTGACCGGCCGCCCGCTCCTCCTCGCCATCGGCGCGCTCGCGGTGGGCGGCTTCGCGATCGGCACCACCGAGTTCACCATCATGGGTCTGCTGGAGGAGATGCGGGCGGATCTCGGCGTGGACTACGCGCAGGGCGGGCACGTCATCTCCGCCTACGCGCTCGGGGTCGTGGTGGGCGCTCCGGTCCTCGCGACCCTCGGCGCGAAGAAACCCCAGCGCGCCGTCGCCCTGGGGCTCATGGGCCTCATCACGCTGGCCAACCTGTCGTCCTTCTTCGCGTCCGGCTTCGGCTGGATGCTCGCGTCACGGTTCCTGTCCGGCCTCCCCCACGGGGCGTACTTCGGCGTCGCCGCCGTCATCGCCGCGTCCCTCGCGGATCCCGCGCGGCGGGGGCGCGCGATCGCCATGGTGATGCTGGGACTCAGCATCGCCAACGTGGTGGGCGTCCCGTTCGCGACCTGGCTGGGCCAGCAGTTCGGCTGGCGCTCGATGTTCCTGCTCGTCGGACTGATCGGGGCGACGACGCTGGTGCTGATCCGCGCTTTCGTCCCGGACATCCCCGTGCGGCCGGGCGCGAGCATCCGCACGGAGCTGGGCGCCCTGCGCCGCCCGCAGCTGTGGATGACACTGCTCGTCGGCATCGTCGGTTTCGGCGGGTTCTTCGCCGTCTACTCGTACATCTCCCCGACCATGACGGAGGTGGCCGGCCTCGACGCCTCGGTGCTGCCCCTCGTCGTCGCGCTGTACGGAATGGGCATGGTGGCCGGCAACATTCTGGGCGGACGTCTCGCGGACAGGTCCATCATGGGCAGCATCTACGGCGTCATGGTGGCCATCGCGGTGGTGCTGCTGCTGTTCCCGCTCGCGGCGACCGTTCCCTGGACGGCCTGCCTCTTCGTCTTCCTGGTCGGCACGAGCGGATCGGCGCTCATCCCGCCCCTGACAGCCCGCCTGCTGGACGTCTCGCCGGGAGCGCCGTCGCTGGCCTCCTCGATGAACCACTCGTCGCTGAACACCGCCAACGCGCTCGGCGCGGCCCTCGGCGGCGCCGTCATCACGGCCGGGTGGGGCTTCACCGCGCCCGCCCTCGTCGGCGCGGTGCTCGCGGTCCTGGGGCTCGGCGTCGCCCTGGTCAGCGGCAGGATGGACAGGCGCGGCACGCAGGATCGTTCGGGAGGCACCGATCCCGGAGCAACCGAGCCGACGGACCAGACGGAGCAGAGCGACTCAGCGGAGCCGCTGCGCGCGGGCTGAGGCGTACAGGCAGACGGTGGCGGCGGTCCCGACGTTGAGGGATTCCGCACTGCCGTAGATGGGCACCGCGACCCGCGCATCGGCTGCGGCGGTGACCTCGGATGGCAGCCCCTGGGCCTCGTTGCCGAACAGCCAGGCTCCGGGTTCCTCGAGGCGTACAGGAGCGGCGTCCGCCCGGTCCTGCGGCGCATCGACCGCGAACCGTCGCCGGGCGCTGGCATCCTGCAGGTCGTCGAGGCTGGTGCTTCCATAGCCGTCGGCCGCGAGGACGGTCATCCCGGCGTCCCTCAGCGCGTCCATGAGCCCGGCGAGCTCGACGCCGAGAACGAGCGGGAGGTGGAACAGCGAGCCGACGGTGGAGCGTACCGTCTTGGGGTTGTAGGGGTCGACGCTGGCGCCGGTCAGGATGACCGCGTCGGCGCCCGCGGAGTCCGCTGCGCGGATGATGGTGCCGGCATTCCCGGGGTCCCGCACCTCCACGAGGACGGCGACGAGGCGTGGCGTGGTGGAGAGGACGTCGGCGAGCGGGACGTCGACGAACCGGCACACCGCGACGAAGCCCTGGGGGGTGACGGTCGACGACATGGCGGCGAGGACGTCGGCGGTCACGAGTCGCACGGCGGGCGCGCCGTCCTGCCCGGAGAGGTGCGCGATGTCGCTGTGCCGGTCGAGCGCGTCGGCGGTCGCGTACACATCGACGACGACGCCGTCCTGCCCTGCAGCGTGACGGGTGAGATGCAGGCGCAGCGCCTCCCGGACCGCCTGGGGGCCTTCGGCCAGGAACTCCCGCCGCCTTAAACGCGACGGACGCCCGGCCAGGCGTGCCACCTCCTTCACCCGGTCAGCATGGGTGTTGGTCATCAGTGGCGCCTGGGGGCGTCCGTTCACAGTCATCGTCGTCCGGTGCGCGGGTTCGACGGCCCGCAGCAGCCGATGCGCCTAGGCCGAGGCCTTGAGCGGCGCCGAGGTGTCCGCCGGGAGGGCGTCCTTGGCGATCTGCACGAGGGCCGCGAACGCTGCGCCGTCGGTGACGGCGAGGTCGGCGAGCATGCGGCGGTCCACCTGGATGTCGGCGGCCTTGAGGCCCTGGATCAGGCGGTTGTAGGTCAGGCCGTTGGCGCGGGAGGCAGCGTTGATGCGCTGGATCCAGAGGCGACGGAAGTCACCCTTGCGCTTGCGGCGGTCGCCGTAGCTGTAGACGAACGAGTGGAGCAGCTGCTCCTTCGCCTTGCGGTACAGGCGCGAGCGCTGGCCGCGGTAACCCTTGGCGCGCTCGAGGATGACCCGACGCTTCTTGTGGGCATTGACTGCCCGCTTCACACGTGCCACGTGCGTACTCCTTCAGTTCTTCTCCGGTCACGGCCGAGCCGTGAGCGCGGCACCGTGGGTGCCGACGCTTTCCCGGGAGGGGGTGGATTGGTGGTTAGACGCCGAGCATCTTCTTGATGGTCTTGGTGTCGGCCTTCGAGACGATCTTGTCGCCGGCGAGACGCCGCGTCACGGTCGAGGACTTGTGCTCGAGGTAATGGCGGCGGTTGGCCTGCTGGCGCTTGAGCTTGCCGCTACCGGTGAGCTTGAAGCGCTTCTTGGCGCCACTGTGGGTCTTCATCTTCGGCATGGGAACCGATCTCCTTTGGATAGCCGGGGCGGATGCACCCGGAGTTCGGCACCCGGGGGTGCCTGCTGGTGTGTCGTGTCCGAAGGGACAGGGCCGCGGCCCTAGTCCGTGCTTCCGGGCTTGGGGCGGCTGGTCGGGCTCTTGGGAGGAGCCGTCCGTCCGGCGGGCTTGGGGGTTGCCGGCGGCCTGGGCGCTCCGGGCTTCGGCATGGCCATGGGCTTGGCGGCCACGGCCGGCTTCGGCGCTAGCGCCGGCTCCGGTGCGGCTGCCGGGGGGGCGTCCCCGGTCCTGGCCGCCGGGGCGGAGGAGCGGCTGGGCGCGGGCCGTTCGGCCGCCGGCCTCGACGACGTCGACCGCGGTGCCGACGAGGTGGAACGCGGTGCCTGACGGGCAGGTGCGGCCTGGCGGGCAGGTGCGGCCTGGACGGGCGCAGCCTCGGTGGCCGCCGGAGCAGCCTCCTGCGCGGGAGCCTCGGGGGCTTCCTGCGCGGGAGCCTTCGCCGGCTCCGGCTCGCTCCGGATCTCGTAACCCTCGGGCAGCAGGTCCGCGAGGGACTGCGTCAGCGGCGCACCGCTGGACCCGGAGGTGTCGACCCGCTTGGGCTCGCCACCGGACTTCGCGACCTCGTTGGCGGCCTTCGCCTCGGCACGCTGGGTCTCCCGGCGGGCCTCCGCCTTGGCCTCGGCCTTGTTCTTCGTGGGACCGATCACCATGACCATGTTGCGTCCGTCGATGCGCGGCGAGGACTCGACGATGCCGACCTCGGCCACGTCGTCCGCGAACTTCTGCAGCAGGCGGATGCCCATCTCGGGTCGCTGCTGCTCACGTCCGCGGAACTGGATCATGGCCTTGACCTTGTCGCCGGCGCCGAGGAAGCGCATGGCATGCCCGCGCTTGGTCTCGTAGTCGTGCGTATCGATCTTGAGGCGGAAGCGGATCTCCTTCAGGACCGTGTTGGTCTGGTTCTTCCGCGCCTCGCGGGCCTTGACGGCCGCTTCGTACTTGTACTTACCAAAATCCATGAGCTTGGCAACCGGGGGCTTCGCCTGCGGTGCTACCTCGACAAGATCCAGGTCGGATTCGGCGGCAAGTCGGAGTGCGTCCTCGATACGGACGATTCCTACCTGTTCGCCGGCAGGTCCGACCAACCGCACCTCGGGAACGCGGATACGATCATTGATTCTTGGCTCGCTAATGTGTGACTCCTGGGGATTCTCGAGCTGAAAACCGCCTGCAGACGAAAGAAGGCCTCCCATCGCATGCGCAATCGGAGGCCTCGACGACCGGTCATCGACGATCGGTGGGAGCCTGAGCTCCCTGCGCGATCACCGCCAGGACCGACCAGGAACCCGGCTACCTGCAATGCGACCTGAGGTCGCACCAGGCAAACGCGGGTGGGAGAGGACTCCGCTTGCATACCGGCACGTCAGCCTGCGCGAAGAGCACAGCGGCTAACAGCGACCGGTTGGTCTATGCCAAGCTTACCAGTATGAACACGCCACACGACAACCCGCAGCACACGCCCCCCGACGCAGCAGCTGCCACCTCGCGCCGCAGCTTCTCCGAGGAGCAGGACCACGGCTTCGATGCGTCGGCCGAGGCCGAGCAGGGCGTCCGCCAGCAGATGCGGGACATCTCCGAGGTCGCCGCGGTGGAAGTCATCGTGACCTCGGCGGTGCATCTCATGAGCGCTGCTGCCGTCAAGTGCGGCCTCGGCCACGAGGAGAACGCCGAGCAGCTCAAGGACCTCGACGAGGCCCGGAAGCTGATCACCGCGCTGGCCGGCTTCGTCACGGCGGCAGCTCCCGAGATCGGCTCGCAGCACGCAGGGCCGTTGCGTGACGGGCTCCGCTCGCTACAGCTTGCCTTCCGTGAGGCCTCGATCATCCCGGATGCACCCGGGCAGGGGCCCGGCGAGAAGTACACGGGTCCCGTCAACTGACCCCTCCCCCGGCTGCCAGGTCCGGGACGGCCCGCACCCACCCGGGTGCGGGCCGTCCGCGTTGTGGGGCATGCGCGCGCCGCCCGGCTAGCGGGTGGCGTCGGCGGTGGCCGGCGTCGTCGTCCGGCTGCCCAGGTCGCGTGCCAGGAAACCGGCGACCCCGATGATCGCCCCGACCACACTCACCGCGGTGAAGCCGCCCCAGGGGCCGACGGCATCGATGAGGAGCCCTGCGACCGGCGCTCCGAGAGCGACGCCGGAGGTCAGCGCGGAACCGTACCAGCCCATCGCCTCGCCGCGCCGGTCCTCGGCCACGAGGTCCGCGACCTTCTCGGAGGCGGCGGAGAGGACGGGCGCGCAGAGCAGGCCGGCCGGGATCGACAGCAGGGCCAGGGACAGCGTGGTCTCGGCGAACCCCATGGGGAGCGTCAGTACGGCCATGCCCAGCAGCAGGAGCGACGGAGGGATCGGCCGGTGCAGGGCGCCGTAGACGAGACCGCCGACCACCGACGCGGCGCACCACGCCACGAACACGAGACCGAGCTGGCTCTCGTTCCCCGTCTGCTCGAGCGCGGCGACGATGCCCACCTCGGATCCCGAGAGGAGGAGCCCGGCACCGGCGGCTGTGACCATGACCATGACCAGCGGGACGGTCAGCCAGGGAAGTACCCGGCGCACTCCCCTGCGCAGCGTCGAGGCAGAGCGGCGCGCCTGCGGGCCGGCGTCCCCGGCGCCGATGAGGTCGGCCGCGGCCTCGTTGATGCCGGCCGGCGCGGAGGCGGCGACCGTGACGGCGTCCGGCAGCTGATCGGACCGCGTCGGAGGGTTGAACCACATGAGGAACAGGCCCGCCGAGGCGGTGGCGATCCCCACCAGGGTCAGGCCGAGCACCGTGGACACCTGGGTGGCCAGCACCACGCCTACCGCGGGACCGGCCATGAAGACGACCTCGGTGGTGATGGCGTCGAGCGTGAAGGCGGTACGCCGCCGGTCCCCGTCCACGAGCACGCCGAGCGCCTGGCGGATCACGGAGAAGGCGGGCAGGGTGAAGAGACCGCCGACCAGCGCCGCGACGAGCAGCCACTGGTAGGACAGGTGCGGCGCCACGGACCAGATGACGGCCTCCGCGACGATGGAGGGGACGAGTGCGCGGCGCAGTCCTGCGCTGTCGATCCGCCGGCCGCGCCATGGCGCACCGACGGCGATACCGATCGTGACGACGGCGGCGACGGCGCCGGCTTCCGCGTAGCCACGATCGAGGGTCTGGACCACGTGCAGGGTGAGCAGCACTCCGGCGGCCGAATGCGGGAAGCGGGCGATCATCCCGACGAGGAGCAGCCTCCGGACGGAGCGGATGCGCAGCAGGTCCCGGTATACGGCGAAGTTCACGTTCCGTCTTTCTGGCCGACGACCCCGTCAGCGGGTGAGTTTGATGTCGAGCGAGTCGACGCGGTCCACGAAGCCGGTGAGCTCCAGGAGCTTCCCGCGGAAGGACGCGACGGCGTCGCGCACCCCCTCGGGCGACAGCCCCGGGCGGAGCTGGAGATCCATCCGGAGTTCGGGGCCCGGCCCCCCACCGGAGGCAATGCTACCGGTGGCCGTCCGCGTCAGCACCCCGCCCGCCGGGCGCAGGCCCACCGCGAGGATGTCCTTCTCCTGGCCGGCCGCCTTCTCGACGAGCGACGCCAGTACGGGGTCCTCGTAGGACGGCGTCCACGGGACCTGCTGCGCCAGGGACCACATGGCCGGGCGACGCAGGACGAACGTGAGGTCGGCCCCCGGGTCGAGCACCATCAGCTGCGCATCCTCGGCGGCGGCCGCGAGGGCTGCCCGCGACGCGTACGCCGCGACGGGCCGCGCCTCGCGGTGCCAGCGGGCCAACGCCGCGGTCGAGGAGAAGACCGGGAGGGCCTTCCGGCCGTCCGGTGCCGCGAGGGTGACGAGCGCCATCTCGGCTTCCTTGTCGGCGTGCAGCCCGGTGGCGGCCTCCGCCTGTTCGCTGAGCCGGGCGACGATCGGGATGAACACCCGGGCCGTGGTGAGGGCACCGAACACGGCGCGCTCGGCATCGCCCGGCCGGCCGGCGGAGCCCAGGAGCCCTGCCAGCGACGCGACGAGACCGGGATCGGCCGCGCCGTCGTCGTCGTCGAAGGCGTGCAGTGGATTCTCCGGACCGGTCAGGTCGCGGCCCGCCCACGGCTGCCCGGCGGAGTCGGTCGTGTTGCCGGCGAGAGCCGCGGCGATGTGGGCCGGGAGCTGCCGGCCGCTCACGCGTCCGAGGCGGGCAGCCCTGCCACGTCCAGGGCCTGCGGCAGGGTGAAGGCCCCGGCGTAGAGGGCCTTGCCGACGATCGCGCCCTCGAGCCCGAGGGGCACGAGGTCGCGGAGGGCGGCGATGTCATCGAGACTGGAGATGCCGCCCGAGGCGACGACGGGACGCGAGGTCTTCGCGAGCACGTCCCTCAGGAGGGCGAGGTTCGGGCCCTTGAGCGTGCCGTCCTTCGTCACGTCCGTCACGACGTAGCGCGCGCAGCCGGCATCCTCCAGGCGCTGGAGGACCTCCCACAGGTCGCCGCCCTCCTCGGTCCAGCCGCGCGCCGCGAGCGTGGTCCCCCGGACGTCGAGCCCGACGGCGATGGCGTCCCCGTACCGGGCGATCACCCGCTCCGTCCACTCGGGGTCCTCGAGCGCCGCGGTGCCGAGATTGACGCGCGTCGCTCCCAGCTCGAGCGCGGCCTCCAGCGACGCGTCGTTGCGGATCCCACCGGAGAGCTCCACCTTGATCTCGAGGTCCCTGACGACGCGCTCGAGCAGCTCCCTGTTGGACCCGCGGCCGAAGGCGGCGTCGAGATCCACGAGGTGCACCCACTCGGCGCCGGCGTCCTGCCAGGCGCGGGCGGCGTCCACCGGATCGCCGTAGCCGGTCTCGCTGCCCGCCTCGCCCTGGACCAGACGGACGGCCTGACCGTCGGCGACGTCGACGGCGGGAAGGAGCTCGAGGGTGGGCGATTCGGTGAAGGGGCTCATGGTCTGCTTTCGTACGGGCGGCGGGGCCGCGGGGAGGTTGGATGGGTGCGGGGCGGGGTCAGCCGGGCAGCGTGAACAGGTAGGCGGCCAGGAGCGCCAGGCCGGCGAGGACGAGGAACGCGATCCAGACCCAGCGCGGGAAGTCCTGGCCGCGCAGGGAGAAGGCGCCGCCGATGAGGAGGCCGGCGACGCCCATGAGCACGAGGCTCAGCATCGGTTCACCACCGGATCAGCGCAGACCGTCGATCCAGTTGCGCAGGAGCTGGGCTCCCGCATCACCGGACTTCTCGGGGTGGAACTGGGTGGCGCTGAGCGGTCCGTTCTCGACGGCGGCGATGAACCGTCCGCCGTGGTCGGACCAGGTGACCTGCGGCGGCTTCATGGCGGGCTGGGTGACGTCGAAGGACCAGTCCTGCACCCCGTAGGAGTGCACGAAGTAGAACCGCTCGTCGGCGAGGCCGTCGAACAGGACGGTGTCCTCCGGCGGCTCCACGGTGTTCCAGCCCATGTGCGGCACGACGTCGGCCTTGAGCCGCTCGACGGTGCCCGGCCACTCACCCATCCCGGGCGTGCGCACGCCGTGCTCCACGCCCTCGTCGAACAGCACCTGCAGGCCCACGCAGATTCCCAGCACGGGACGGCCGCCCGCGACCCGACGCCCGATCATCCGCAGGGCGTCGACGTCCTTCAGGCCCTTCATGACGGCGGCGAACGCACCGACACCGGGGACGAGCAGGCCGTCGGCGTTCAGGACGTCGTCGGGCTTGGCACTGAGGACGACGTCGGCACCCACGTGCTCGAGGGCGCGCACCACGGAACGGACGTTGCCGGATCCGTAATCGAGGACCGTGACGGTGCGCGCGCTCATAGCGCTCCCTTCGTGGAGGGGATCCCCTCGACCCGGGGGTCCGGTTCGACCGCTGCGCGGAGGGCGCGGGCCAGGGCCTTGAACTGGGCTTCCACGATATGGTGCGGATCGCGCCCGCCGAGAACGGTGACGTGGAGGCAGATCTGGGCGTGCAGGGCGATCGCCTCGAACACGTGGCGCGTGAGCGACCCCGTGAAGTGCCCACCGATGAGGTGGTACTCCTGGCCTGCGGGTTCCCCGCCGTGCACGAGGAACGGACGCCCGGAGATGTCGACGACGGCATTGGCGAGCGCCTCGTCGAGCGGGACGGTCGCCTCGCCGAAGCGCCGGATGCCGGCCTTCGTGCCGAGGGCGATGCGCAGGGCCTCTCCGATCGCGATGGCCGTGTCCTCCACCGTGTGGTGGACGTCGATGTGCGTGTCCCCGGAGGATGCGATGGTCAAATCGATGAGCGAATGCTTCGACAGCGCGGTGAGCATGTGGTCGTAGAACGGCACGGTGGTGTCGATCGACGACGCCCCGGTGCCGTCGAGGTCGAGCTCCACGAGGACCTTGGACTCGCTCGTGACGCGCTCTATACGGGCCGTACGGCCGCGGGCGGCATCAACAGTCATAGCATCTTCCTTCTGTGCGCGTTCTTCAGGCGCGGATGGACGTGGACCAGGACGGACGGCGCGAGCCACCCGGCGGTCCTGCCCTTCAATTCTAGATGTACGCGCCCGGCAGGTTCACGTCAGTGCGCTCCGATGCCGCGACGCGGGCCGAACCGCTGCTCCGCGGTGAGTGCGGATGGTCCCACGTAGGTGGCGAGCCACTCGTGCAGCGGCGCGGGTTCGCGCAGGAGCTCGTCGATGGCTGACGCGGCGGAGTCGACGTCCACCCATGCGGGCCGGCGCACGCGGTGGTTGACCTCGAGGCCCTTCCATCGGAGCAGATCGGCGCGGGGATGGCCTGCCGGGTAGCCCCGCGGAACGCGCTTGAGCGGTTCCGCACGCCCGGGGCGGACCATCATGCCCCTGGTGGTGACTGCGCCGACCGCGGCGATCAGGGCCGCTCCCGAGACGTCGTCGGCCACCGCGGCCCTGAAGGCGGCGAGCTGGTCCGCTGCGGGGAACGGCAGGCCGGTGGCGACCAGCAGGCCGAGGCTGCTCACGCGGAGGAACGCACCCACCCCGTCCGGTCGCTCCGCGACGGCGCCGATGAAGGTCTTGTACGGCGGGCTGTCCGCACGGAAACGGACGTCGTTGTGGGGGCGGTAGATCCGCCAGTCCGAGAAGACCGTCAGGGCCGCGCACACGGCGGTGAAGACGGGCCGGATGCCGACGTCGTACAGCTTGCGCTGGCGGGCCCAGAACTCGCGCGTGTTGTCCGCCTCCAGTCGGGCGAAGAACGACTGCGCCTCATCGAAGATCGGACGATCCATGCGAGTCATGATGGGCGATGCGCCCGGGCGGCGCAAGATCCGTCGGACCCGTCCCCGGCGCCCTCGGCAGGCCGGCGGTCGGGGGTCAGAGCAGCGCTGCCAGCGCCCTCAGGAACGCCGTCGTCTCGTCCTCCGTGCCCGCGGTGACCCTCAGGGAACCGGGGATGCCGACATCGCGGACAAGGACGCCCGCGGCGAGGAGGCCCTGCCAGACGCGGTGCGGATCCTCGAGGCCCGAGAAGAGGACGAAGTTCGAATCCGAGGGGGCCGGCGAGAGCCCGAGCGCCTCGAGCTCCCGCACGATGCGGTCCCGCTGCACCTTGATCGCCTCGACGTTCGCCAGAAGCGTGTCCGCGTGCGTGAGGGCCGCGTTCGCGACCGCTTGGGTGACGGCGGAGAGGTGGTACGGCAGCCGGACGAGCCGCAGGGCGTCGGTGATCTCCGGCGCGGCCGCGAGGTAGCCGAGCCTCGCCCCGGCCAGGGCGAAGGCCTTGCTCATGGTCCGTGACACGAGCAGGCGCGGGCGGCCCGGAAGAAGGGTGAGGGCGCTCGCGGTGCCCTCGTGCGCGAACTCGCCGTAGGCCTCGTCCACGATGATGATCGCGCGCGCATCCTCGCCGGCCTCGTAGGCCGCCTCGACGACATCGAGGCCGAGCGCCGTGCCGGTCGGATTGTTCGGCGAGCACAGGAACACGATGTTCGCCCCCGATGCGCGGACCGCATGGGCCGTGTCCTCCGGCGTCATGGTGTAGTCGGCACCCCGGGGGGCCGTGACGTAGCGCGTGCCCGTCCCGCTCGCGAGCAGCGGGTACATCGAATAGGTCGGCGGGAAGCCGACGGCCGTGCGTCCGGGGCCCCCGAAGGCCTGGAGAACCTGCTGGAGCACTTCGTTGGAGCCGTTGGCGGCCCACAGCTGCTCCGGCGTCAGCCCGTGCCCGAGGTAGTTCGCGAGATTCTTCCGCAGTTCGGTGAATTCGCGGTCGGGGTAGCGGTTGAGGCCCCGGGTCGCCGTCGCGACCGCCTCCACGATGGCCGCGTGCACGTCGGCCGGCACGCCGTGGGTGTTCTCGTTGACGTTGAGGAGGATGGGAACATCCAGCTGCGGGGCGCCGTACGGGTGCAGCCCGACGAGGTCGTCCCGCAGGGGCAGATTGGCAAGGGCTTCGACGGAGGAGGACACCACTTCAGGTTAAGGGATGCCGTCGTGCACGGGCGAACGATCGGCAGGATCCACCGTCGTGCGGGGGGGGGGGGGGGGGGGGAGGTGTCTGCCCCCCCCCGGTAGGTCCCACCCCGCCTTTCCCTCCCCTCACCC
>NZ_JBTNDI010000015.1:0-61219 GCF_054511075.1 Arthrobacter sp. TMS2-4 | reverse complement strand
CGAGCGGATCTCCACAAAGCGTGAGGGCCTGAGCCCGGTGCAATACCGTGCTCAGACCCTCACGGCCTAACCTACTTACTTAGCCAGTCCAACGTCCGGGGACCAGTTCACGCCGTGTCCCTTCCTCTCCGTGTCCCGCCGGTGCGCGTCCTACTAGTCGCGCGTGAGGCGGCGGTGCGTGACGCGGTGCGGTTTCGCGGCGTCGGGTCCGAGCCGCTCCACCTTGTTCTGCTCATAGGCGTCGAAGTTGCCCTCGAACCAGTACCAGGCGTCGGGATTCTCCTCGGTGCCCTCGTAGGACAGGATGTGGGTGGCGACCCGGTCGAGGAACCACCGGTCGTGCGAGACGACGACGGCGCACCCGGGAAACTCGAGCAGCGCGTTCTCGAGGCTCGAGAGCGTCTCGACGTCCAGGTCGTTGGTCGGTTCGTCGAGGAGCAGCAGGTTGCCGCCCTGCTTCAGCGTCATCGCGAGGTTCAGCCGGTTGCGCTCACCACCGGAGAGGACGCCGGCCTTCTTCTGCTGGTCCGGGCCCTTGAAGCCGAACGCCGACACGTACGCACGCGAGGGCATCTCGACCTGCCCCACCTGGATGAAGTCGAGTCCGTCGGACACGACCTCCCACAGGCTCTTGTTGGGGTCGATACCGCCGCGGGACTGATCTACGTAGGAGATCTTCACCGAGTCGCCGATCCTCAGCTCACCGCCGTCGAGGGGTTCCAGGCCCACGATGGTCTTGAACAGCGTGGTCTTGCCGACGCCGTTCGGGCCGATGACGCCGACGATGCCGTTGCGCGGCAGCGAGAAGGACAGGCCGTCGATGAGGATGCGCTCGTCATAGCCCTTGCGCAGGTCGTGCGCCTCGATGACCTGGCTTCCGAGCCTGGGGCCCGGCGGGATCTGGATCTCCTCGAAGTCGAGCTTCCTGGTGCGCTCTGCCTCCGCGGCCATCTCCTCGTACCGGTTCAGGCGCGCCTTGGACTTGGTCTGGCGGCCCTTGGCGTTCGAGCGCACCCATTCGAGTTCCTCGGTGAGGCGCTTCGAGAGCTTCTGGTCCTTCTTGCCCTGCACCTCGAGGCGCGCGCGCTTCTTCTCCAGGTAGGTGGAGTAGTTGCCCTCGTAGGGGTACAGGTGGCCGCGGTCGACCTCCGCGATCCACTCCGCGACGTGGTCGAGGAAGTAACGGTCGTGGGTGACGGCGAGCACGGCACCGGAGTACGACTTCAGGTGCTGCTCCAGCCAGAGCACGCTCTCGGCGTCGAGGTGGTTGGTGGGCTCGTCGAGGAGGAGCAGGTCGGGCTTCTGCAGCAGCAGCTTGCACAGCGCCACACGGCGACGCTCGCCGCCGGAGAGGACACGGACATCGGCTTCGGGCGGCGGGCAGCGGAGGGCGTCCATCGCCTGCTCGAGCTGGGAGTCGAGGTCCCAGGCGTCGGCGGCGTCGATGGCCTCCTGCAGCTTGCCCATCTCGTCGAGGAGCGTATCGTAGTCGGCGTCCGGGGAGGCCATCTCCTCGGAGATCTCGTTGAACCGCTGGATCTTCCCGAAGATCTCGCCGACGCCCTCCTGGACGTTGCCGAGCACGGTCTTCTCCTCGTTCAGCGGTGGCTCCTGCAGGAGGATGCCGACGGTGTACCCGGGGCTGAGGCGCGCCTCGCCGTTCGAGGGCGTGTCTAGGCCTGCCATGATCTTCAGGATGGTGGACTTACCCGCACCATTCGGCCCCACGACGCCGATCTTCGCGCCAGGGAAGAACGACATGCTGACGTCGTCGAGGATTACTTTGTCGCCAACGGCCTTACGGGCCTTGCTCATTGTGTAGATAAATTCCGCCATGCCACTAAGGCTAGTGGGTGCCCGGACCGATCTCACACTCGACCGGTCGCGGCGGGTGACCGTCGGCCGGCCCGGGTCGCCGAAGAACCGCTCGTCGCGCAATCCACGCCCGGTCCTCGATCACCGCGCGTCACCCGGGCAGCAATCATCCTCCAGTCAGCGCTGGTCCCCGACGAAGCAGAGGCCGGAGCCGAGCACGGGAAGGACCGTCACCGTGACGCTCCCGTCGCGCACCTCCCCGAAAACGCACGTCCCGTCGATCAGGCCGGCGCCCTGGATCGCGTCGACGTCCAGCCCGGTGGGCGTGGTGTCGATGGACACCTCCACGGACGCAGGGGTTGCACCAGCAAGCGCGAACCCCTCCTCGATGGCAGCCCGAACCCGTGCACTCGTGACCGCGTCCCCGCTGTCGGCCAGAGCCGTGAGTTCGGCGTCGACCGTGCGGGCGATACCCGCGACCCCCTCCTCCGCCGAGGCCGGTCCGGTGGTTGGTCCGGTGGCCGGAGCAGTGGCCGGTGCAGGCGTCGCGGGTGGGCTGTCCCCCGCCTGCTCCGACGGCGGTGCCGAGCCGGGATCCATCGCCCCGGAGGACGGCGTGACAGCCCCCTGGTCCGACGTCACGACGGGCGTGTCCGTGCACGAGGTGAGGCCGAGGGTCAGCCCGACGGCGAGCGCCGCGATCACCCGAGCCGTTCCGTCGGGCCGGGTGCGAGGAAGGGCAGTAGTCACCCGATCATCCTGCCATCATCGCCCCGCAGCCGCGGTCAGAACGGGACGGACTCCTCCTGGCGGGCGTCCTCGGAGTCGTTGTCCGGTTCCCCCACGGGAAGGCCGGCTCCCGGGCCCTCGCGGTCGTCGTCCGCCTCCGCACCGATCCCCGACGCTGGACCGAACACCTCTCCCGTGGCGGCGTCCACGCCGGGAGGAAGACCGTCTGCGGCCTGATCACCGCCAGCGGGATCCTCCGCGCCGGCTCCGGCCTGCACCTCGCTGCGGTCGGCCGTGGTGCGTTTGAAGTTCGCCGTGCCCCACATGAGGTCGTGGCCCGCGGTGTCCGCGTCGATGTCCACGGACGTGCCCGTCCGGCCGTCCGCATTGATCCACGGGCGGACTTTGAGCCGTCCGGTCACGATCACGCGGTCCCCCTTCTTCAGGCTCGCCCCCGCATGGGTGGCGAGCTGGCGGAACATGGACACCGAGTACCAGTTGGTGTGTCCGTCCACCCAGGTGTTCGCCTCCTTGTCGAAGCGGCGGTCGGTGGAACACATGCGGAACCCGGCGACTGCAAGGCCGCTCTGCGCCGAGGTGAGCCGCACGTCCGTGGCGACGTAGCCTCGCACGGTGATGATGTCGGTCATGATCTGTCCTTCCGTCGATCCCGGTGGGCGGCGGTCAGTGCCCGCCTCCACCCAGTCTTCGGCGGCAGGGTCGACAGCACCGGTCGGGCCGGCGGTATGTGGACAACTGCCCTCATCGTGTCCGGACGGACGCGCTCCCGTGGGCCCGGACCGGCGGGCGTCGACCCGGCAATGCAAAGGGCCGGACGCCTCGGCGTCCGGCCCTGATGCTGTGCCCCCGGCAGGATTCGAACCTGCGACCAGAGGATTAGAAGGCCCCTGCTCTATCCCCTGAGCTACGGAGGCAGTTCGCCCAGTTTACTATGGGCGGTCCCGGGCGGTCCCGGGGCGGGGACACGCCTGGTCGTCCTACTCGGCCTCGGCGGGGAAGCTCACCCTCAGTTCCAGGCGGTGCTGCCCGTCCGGGTCCTGGGAGTAGATGGCCTTCCCTGCGATGCCGCGGAGCCCGTCCGTGCCGGAGCCAGGAATGATGTGCCCTGAGCTCGCCGCGTCCGCCCCCTCGGCGACACCCCAGTGCTGGACCGTCATCGCGCCCGTCCGGTCCCCGATGCTGCCCACGAACTGCTCGGACGCGACATAGCCGGCACCGACGTCGTTTCCTGCCATGAGCAGTTCCGCCGTGCTGGTTCCGGTGATCTCGCCCTCGAAGACTTTCGCGGCCCGGACACGGGAGAGCTCGCCCGTGCTCCCGGGCGCCGAGTAGGGCTCTGCATCCCAGTCGGTGATCTCGAACTCGCCGGTGTACGTCGTCGTTCCTGTTTCCATCATCTGTTCAGTATCGCCGCTCCCGGCCGAAGGCGCATGCCGGCTCCGCCGTCAGTGCGCCACACCGGGTGTCGACGGCCGATATCGCCGGAGGAACAGGACCTTCGTGCTGCGGTCGAGGAACACGAGGTACAGCGCGAAGCCGAGCGCGATGACAGCCGCGATCTGCCGGGCCATCGTGAGGCTGAAGTCGAAGTAGGGGAAGATGTCGAGCTGGTCGGAGATGGCGTAGACCATGAAGAACGCGACCGTGAAGTACAGGAACTTCACCTGCCAGTCGTCGCGGATCCCGGTGACCGCGAAGAGCGGGATCAGCCAGACGACGTACCAGGACTGGATCATCGGCGCCAGCACCACGATGGCCGCGAAGGCGATGGCGAGCCGTCGGACGAGTCGGCTGTGGTCGCCGCGGAAGATCTGGAGGGCGATGATCACGAGCGAGACCACCCGGGCGAGGGTGTGGAAGACACCCGCGAGGTCCCAGCCGGGCAGGCCGACAGCGTCGCCGAGCGAGGCGATCACGAGGCCGATGAAGCCGACCGGCGCGTACCAGATCCAGACGCTTCCCGGGGTGCTGAGCGCGCCGACCCAGCCGAACCCGAAGGTGTTGACCCACCCCATGACCCAGAGGAGGCCGAGCGACAGGCCTGCCGTGAGGAACCAGTAGAGGAACCGGCGCGGCCACGAGGCACCCTTGCCCGCCCACATGAGGCCGACGAAGGGCAGGAAGATCAGCGTGATCGGCTTGATGCCGATCGAGAGCGTGATCAGGAGGATCCCGAGCACGGGCCTCTTCGTCGCCGCGAGGTACAGGCCCGCGAGGGCCAGGCCGATCATGAGCGAATCGTTGTGGATGGCTGCCACGAAGTTGATGAGGAACAGCGGATTGGCGGCGCTGAGCCACAGGGCGCGGTTCGGGTTGATGGAGTGCAGGGCGGCAAGCTTCGGGATGACGTAGACACACAGCGCCACCCCGATGAGCGCGATGACCCGGAACAGGATGATCGAGGTGTCCGGGTTGCCCCCCGTGATCCTGACGATGCCCTCCTCGATCCAGAGGAAGACCGGCCCGTAGGGCGTGGGGCTCTGCGCCCAGAGGTCGTCCGCACCGATCTGCAGGTAGTTCGAGATCTGCGAATAGCCATCCACATAGGGATTGAGTCCCGCCACCATGACCTGGCCCTGGGCGATGTACGCGAAGACGTCCCTGCTGAAGAGCGGGAGTGCCGCGGCGAGCGGGATGGTCCACGCGATGATGGCCGTCATCAGGTACGGCCTCGTGTCGTCCGACCAGCCGTTCAGCCGCTGTCCCAGGCGCAGCCAGGACCGGACGAGGAGCATCCCGCCGAGCGCCAGGAGGAGCACGGAGAGCACGGCGCCGGCGGGCTCGAACCGCAGCCAGATGATGAGCGGGATGCGCCGGAGCTCCGCCGACGCGAGGGACAGCCAGCCGACGCCCAACGACCCCATCCACATCAGGAGGGAACCGACGAACCCCTGCACGATGGCGATGTTCGGTCGGTTGGGCCCCTGCTGCGTCGCGACGTCGGAGAGCGGGACCTGGGCGGGCATCGGGGAAATCCAATCGTCGGCAAGCAGAAGTCGGCGTCGAACGCCCCTGTCCCAGGCCGGTGACGGCCCGGTGGCGGGAGACCCGCGGGCGGCGCCTTGCCGGAATCAGCAGGGTTTCCCAGATCTCCCCGCGGCCCTGAGCGAACTTCTCGAATATTAGCATCGGGCCCGGAGCGCGACCCGGCAGGCGCTGCGACGAACGGCGTGCCAGGCAGGGCTCCTGTCGCGTCCGGCGCCGGCAGCAGGCCGGGGCACCCGGGCACGGACGCGGGGGTGCCGGGCGGTACATTGGTCGAATGCCGATATCGAATGACCCCATCGTCTGGATCGACTGCGAGATGACGGGGCTGGACCTCGTTCACGACGCCCTGATCGAAGTCGCGGTCCTCGTGACGGATTCCGAACTCAACGTCCTCGGTGACGGCGTGGACGTGGTGATCAAGCCCACGCCCGAGTCCGTCGCCCAGATGGGCGACTTCGTCCGGACGATGCACACGACGTCGGGCCTGCTGGAGGAGCTCGACGGCGGCATCACGATGGAGGACGCCGAGCAGCAGGTCCTCGAGTACATCAAGGCGTGGGTTCCGGAGCCCCGGAAGGCCCAGCTTGCGGGCAACTCGGTCGGGACGGACCGGAACTTCCTCGTCCGGGACATGCCACTCGTCGTCGATCACCTGCACTATCGCGTCATCGATGTGTCGACCATCAAGGAACTCGCCCGCCGCTGGTACACGCGTGCCTACTTCCAGGCCCCCGCGAAGACCGGCGGCCACCGGGCTCTGGGCGACATCGAGGATTCGATCAGGGAGCTGCGGTACTACCGGTCGGCGGTCTTCGTACCCTCCCCCGGACCGGACTCCGCAACCAGCAAGGGCATTGCGCGCACGATCGCGTCCTGACGTCCGGGCGGCATTCCGTCGCCCCGGTCAGGAGCGCACCGAAAAGTGTGTAAACTTGTTTCCGCTGCCTTCCGCGGACAGCCCGGCCGGTCACTCGGACGCGGGTCTGCGTTGCGGAGACACATGGTGGGTATAGCTCAGTTGGCAGAGCGCCTGGTTGTGGTCCAGGAGGTCGCGGGTTCAAGCCCCGTTACTCACCCTCAGTCGTCAGGAACCTTCCTGACCACGTATGCCGTCCCGGAATCGTCCGGGGCGGCATACGTCATTTAGGCCCCACCAAGCCCAAGCCCCGGAGAACGGGTGTGCCTCTCCGGGCTGCGAGCATACGAAGGACCCACGTCATGGAACGCACAGTGTTCGAAGAAGATCACGAGCTCTTCCGCGATGTCGCACGCGAGTTCAACGACCGCGCCGTCGCTCCCCACTACGCCGACTGGGACCGGCAGCACCTGATGGACCGCTCGGTCTGGACCGCGGCGGGCGAGCAGGGACTGCTCGGGCTTGCCGTCCCGGAGGATTTCGGCGGAGCGGGCATGCCCGACTTCCGGTTCCGCGCGGTGCTGGACGAGGAGTTCGCCCGGGCCAACCACCTCGCCGTCGGGCTGGCATTCCACCTGCAGGACGATCTCGTCCTTCCGCACCTGCTCGCGTACGGTTCGGACGACCTCAAGGAGCGGTGGCTGCCGGGCATGGTCTCCGGTGAGATCGTCACCTCCTGCGCCTGGACCGAACCGGGGGCCGGTAGTGACCTCCGCGGCATCCGGACGAAGGCCGTGCGCGACGGCGACGACTGGCTGATCAGCGGCCAGAAGGTCTTCATCGGCAACGGGATCAGCGGCGACGCGTCCCTGGTCCTCGCGCGCACCGACGGCGGCACGGGCCGGGGATCGAGCGACTCGTTCTCCCTGTTCATGGTCCGCAAGGGCGAGGGCTATACGCCCGGTCGCCAGCTGGACAAGATGGGCCTCCGCGCCTCCGACACCGCCGAACTCTTCTTCGACGCCGTCCGTGTGCCGGGCGCCGACCTCGTGGGCGAGGTGGGCCAGGGCCTGCGCTACAGCCTCGGGCAGATCCCGCAGGGCCGCCTCGGCATCGCCGTCGCCTCCGCCGCCCTGGCGCGGGCGACCTACGAGCAGACCGTGCGGTACGTGAGCGAGCGGAGCGCGTTCGGCGAACGGGTGCTCGATTTCCAGAACACCCGCCACGTGCTCGCCGACATGCTCACCGAGGTGCAGGTGACGGAGACCTTCGTCGACCAGGCGGTGCTGGCCTTCAACGCCGGAACGCTGACCCCGACCGCCGCGGCGCAGGCCAAGCTGTGGGCCAGCGAACGGGCGAAGTCCATCACGGACCGCTGCCTCCAGCTGCACGGCGGCTACGGCTACATCCTCGAATACCCGGTCTCGCAGGCGTTCCTCGCGGCGCGGCTCCTGACGATCTTCGGCGGGACCAGCGAGATCATGCGCGAGTCCATCGGCCGGTCCATCGCCGACCGCCCCACCCAGAACAGGTAGGTTCCATGACCGTCCACCCCATCACGATCGCCGGTGAGCCTGTCCTGCACCGGCGCGCCCTGCCCGTCGGAGCCTTCGACGACGCGCTGCGGACCCTCATCGCCGACATGTTCGAGACCATGGACGTCGCGAACGGGGTCGGACTCGCAGCACCGCAGATCGGCGTAGGGCTGCGCGTGTTCGTGTACGGGATGGAGAACGACGACGGCGTCGCTCCGCGCGGTGTCCTCGTCAACCCGACGCTCGTGACCTCGAAGATTCCCGGCTCCGACCCCGACCCGGAGGACGAAGCGGAGGGGTGCCTGTCCGTGCCGGGCGAGTCCTTCCCCCTCAAGCGGGCCGACTGGGCGCGCATCTCAGGGTTCGACGGCGACGGTGTGCCCGTCGAGTTCGAGGCGACGGGGTGGTTCGCCCGCTGCATGCAGCACGAGTACGACCATCTGGACGGCCGGCTGTACGTGGATCGCCTCAACAACCGCCAGGGGCGCAAGGCGAGCAAGGCGATGAAGAACAACGGCTGGGGCGTGCCCGGCCTCACCTGGCTGCCAGGAGTGGACCCGGACCCCTTCGGCCACTAAGCAGGCCCGGCGCTCCGGCGTCAGGGGTTCCTGGCCGCCCCGACCCCCGGCTCAGGCACCGGGGCCTCGACGAGGTCCTCCAGCCGCTTCACGCCCCGCAGGGGTCCCAGCAGCGCGACCAGCGGAGCGGTGCACGCAATGAGGACGCCGATGAGGACGGCGTGACGGATGCCGACGGTCTCGGCGAGGACTCCCGCGACGAGGCTCGCGAGGGCCAGCATGCCCCAGCTCACAGTGCGGGACGCGGCCCCGAGGCGCCCCATCATGGCCGGCGGACACACGCGCTGGCGGAAACTCGTGCCGATCACGATGTTCCAGGCGACACTCGCGCCCATGACGAACATGCCGAGGATCCCCCAGAGCATGCCGGGGCCGGGCGAGAGGATCAGGAGGGAGGCGTAGCCGAGCACCCCGGGCACCATGGACCAGCGCCACAGCGGACCGGAGCCGAAGCGCTCACCCAACGAGTGTGCTGTGATCCCCCCGACGGCACCCCCCACGGAGGACGCGGCCAGCAGCAGCCCGAGCCACACCTCGGACTCCCCCAGGGTCCTCAGCACCAGCAGCACGAGCAGCGAGGCGGAGATGTTGCCACCGAGGTTCCAGAGCGCGGCGTTGAGCAGGAGGGCGCGCAGCGGGGCGGTGCTGAAGGTGTAGCGGAGGCCGTCCCACATCTCGCGGACGATCCGGTGGTCGCTCCGCGGGCGGACGATCTCCTCCACGTCGAGGCGATGGATGGCCACGAGCGCGATGACCGACGTCGTCACCTGCACGATCAGCGTATTCGAGGCCCCGATGGCTCCCGTCAGCCATCCCCCGGCGGAGCGTCCCGCTGCGTCCGCGGCCGCACCGGATCCCGTGATCAGGCCGTTGCCCTCCATCAGCTCGTCCGCGGTGATGGCCTGCTGCACCAGCGCTGCGTCCGCCAGCTGGAAGAAGACGCCGGCCACGCCCGCGACGAAGGCCGCGACGAACAGCAAGGGGGTGCTGAGGAAGTCGAAGAAGTAGCCGACCGGAAGAAGCCCGAGGACCAGGACGCGCACGGCGAGGGATGTGAGCATCACCGGCTTGCGCGGAAGCCGGTCGACCCACACGCCGATGAGCAGTCCGCAGAGAAGCCAGGGCAGGAAGGTCATTCCGGCGAGTGCGGCGACCTCGAAGTTGCTCGCATCGAGTTCCACCGCGGCGATGACCGGGAGCGCCACCGCTGCGACGGCGTTGCCGAGCACACCGAATGTGCTGGAGACCATCAGCGCCCGGAAATTACGATTGCGCACCAGTAGGTGTGGTTCGGCAGGGCCCCCAGTGCTCATCCGATCACCCTAGTCCAGGGCACCTACGGTGGTTCGTCCGCCGTGGCCAGTTTCCGTCGGTCATCTGCCGCATCTTGACTGCTGGACGGGTGCCGCCGATAATCCTTCACCCAGGCAACCGCATGAGCAGGGGCGGTCCGGATTCCTCCCTCGGCTTAGCAGACCTCCTGCGTTTGCGGCGCCGTCGGCCCGAAGCGCACCATGGAGGAGGGAGTCCGTCCCGCGGTCGTTCCCCCAGCAGTATCGCGGTCGACGAGCTCCCGAGGCGGCTATAGACGCCGGGCGGTCCCCCTACCTCCTGAGACCGGTACGGGGGACCGTTTCATGAGCGTGGCGAGCGGTCGTATCGAAGCGAACGGGCCGACCCCGAAGCCCCAGCAGTAGGCCGACCCGTTCATACCGCAGCGATTGCGTATGAGACCCGCGGCGGTGATCACACAGTAGGACGCGCGGGGTCCCGGGACAACGTATGACGCGCCGGGGATTCTGTCCGGGGTTCGACCGCGGACTGTGCGGGCAGTGCATCCGGCCCGGAACACCGGCGTCCCCGCGCGATATCTGTCAGGTCGAGGGATGGGTCGACCGATACGCCGGGTTCTGTCATCGCGCGCCGTCGCCGGCGTGCGAGTAGCGGCCATCCATCTACGAACGCCGTTGCCGACGCCCTCCAGCGGCCTACCCGTGCACTCGGGCGGGCAGCCCTCGAACGCGCACTGTCTGGCCTTGCTCCGGGTGGGGTTTACCGAGCCGTGCCGGTCACCCGGCACGCTGGTGGTCTCTTACACCGCCTTTTCACCCTTACTACCCGCGCCGGCCGGAACCGGGAACGGGAGCGGTCTTTTTTCTGTGGCACTGGCCTGCGGGTTACCCCGAGTGGGCGTTACCCACCACCCTGCCCTGTGGAGCCCGGACGTTCCTCGGTGGAGTCGATGCTTCCGCACCGTCCAACGCGACCGCCTGGTCGACCCATCCACTCCCAGTCTAGGCCGTCGGGAGCGCGCCGGCGGCCGTGCACGGACGCCCTTCTCCGGTTGGATACAGTGGATCGGTGCTGATCCTGCTCCCCCCGTCCGAAGGCAAGTCCGCAGCCCGTACCGGCGCCCCGCTCCATCTGGGCGATCTCCACTTCCCCGAACTCAACGGCTCGCGCAGGGCCGTGCTGGACGCTCTCCGGGTGACCAGTGCCGCCGACGACGCCCACGCGGTCCTCGGCGTCGGGGCGTCCCTCGCCGAGGACGTGGCGCGGAACCTGGTGCTCGACGTCGCACCCGCCGCTCCCGCCCACGACATCTACTCGGGCGTCCTGTACGACGCCCTGGACTATGCGGGCATGACGGCCGTGCAGCGGCGCAAGGCTCGGGAGCAGTGCGTCGTCGTCTCCGCCCTGTGGGGTGCCGTGGGCTTCGGCGACCGGATCCCCGCCTACCGGCTGTCGATGTCGGTCGACCTCCCCGGCACCGGGCGCCTCGCGACCTTCTGGCGCGAGCACCTCGCGGCACCCCTCGCACACCACGCGGGAAACGGCCTGATCGTCGACTGCCGTTCGAGCACCTATGCGGCGGCCTGGGCCCCGCCGGTCCAGCAGACCGCTGCGGTCAACGTGTTCCAGATCCGGAACGGGAAGCGGACGGTTGTCTCCCACTTCGCGAAGCACACGCGGGGCGAACTTGCCCGGCACCTGCTCACGCGACGCGGCGCAGCACCGGCGACGCCGAACGCCCTGCTCCGTGCGGCCCGTGAGAAGTGGACGGCGGACCTCCGGCCGGCCACCGCCCGGAGGCCCACGCAGCTCGACATCGTGCTCGACTGAGTCCCGCGGTCGCTCGTCTGCCCACCGACACGGCCTCGTCGGTGGGCATCACGCGACATGCCCATTCAGGGAGCCGTGTCGGTGGGCAGGTGTGACGGCGCTCAGTCGGCGACGAGCTCCACCTCGAACCCCTCGGCGTTCTCGAGGTACGCGGCATAGTGGTCGGTGCCGCCCGCGAAGGGATGCCGGTCGGCGAACAGCAGCGTCCAGCCGTGGCTGGCCGCCCGACGGGCCAGGAGGTCGACGTCGGCGCGTGAGCCCGCGTGGAACGCGAGGTGGTTCACCCCGGGACGACGGCGGTCGTGGCCGCCCGCTGCGACCTGCAGCCCGCTCTCCAGGACAACGTAGAATTCCTCGGAGCCGAAGCTCACGCCGGTCTTCCACGACTGCTTGCGGGGGAACCCGAGCCGCTCGAGCAGCCAGCCGAGGCTGGCGTCCGCCGCCGGGAGGTCCTTCGTCCACACCTCGACATGGTGCAGCCGGCCCGTCCGGCGGGGCACCTCCTGCGGAGGAGCGCCGCGGCCGGTCGAGGGCGCAGCCGTGGTCGGCGGTGCGGCAGCGGATCGCGGCTTCCAGTCGACGCCGGCCATCCCGGCGTCCATCGCCTCGTTGGAGAGCCGGTCGGCGTCCTTGTTCCGCTCGCGCGGGATCCACTCGTACGTCACGCGCCGGGGGTCGAGCACCTTCCGTGCCCGGGCGGCCAGGACGCGCATGTCCGCGTGCTTGATCTGCCAGCGCCCGGACATCTGCTCGACGACGAGCTTGGAGTCCATCTTCACGTGGACGGCGGCGTGCGGGTTGATCTCGCGGGCGAGCTCGAGCCCGGACACGAGGCCGGAGTACTCGGCAACGTTGTTGGAGGCCTTGCCGATGTAGGCGGCCTTCTCCACGAGGATGCGGCCCGTGTCGGGATCGCGCACGAGGGCACCGTAGCCGGCGTGCCCCGGGTTTCCGCGCGATCCGCCGTCGGCCTCGACGACGAGGCGCGTCGGCAGGTCCGGGCGGGCGCGGTCCTGGTCCTCGTCCTCGTCCTCGTCCTCGTCCTGCGCGTAGGGGTCGAACAATTGCTGATCGGTCACGGCTGCTGGTTTCCCCAGTCGCTGGAGCGGACGAGGATGCAGCCCGAGTCGGGGCAGAGGACGATGTCGTCGGGCGCGGCGGCGGAGATGTCGGCGAGGTCGCCGGGGCTCAGCTGCATGCCCGATCCCTCGGACTTGCCGTGGAAGAGGCGTGCTGCCCCCACTCCACGCCGGGCCAGGATGCGGTCGTAGATCGCGAGGAGACCGGCGTCGAAGGTGGCGGCGAGCTCGTCCCGCTGCACCTGCACGCGGGCACGTTGCGCATCGACGTCGGCCAGTTCGGCGTCCCGGGCGTCCTCGAGGGCCTTGAGCTCCGCGCGGACGCCGTCCGTGCGTCCCTGTACCTCGGCCTGCGCGGCCTTCGCCGTGTCCACCCGCTCCATGACGTCGAGTTCGACGTCCTCGAGGTCGGACCGCCGTTTGGTGAGGGTCGCAACCTCGTGCTGCAGGGCGGTCAGGTCCTTCGAGGTCCCGGTTCCGCTGTTGAGCCGCTTCTCGTCGCGTTCCAAGCGATCGACGACGGACTGGACCTCGTCCTCCGAGCGGGTGAGTTCGCGCTGCAGGTCCCCGAGTTCGGTGGTCGCCCGGACGAGCTCGCCGTCGACCTCGGCCACCCGGCCGGCGACGATCCCGATCTCGGGATTGCTCCGGGCTGCGGCGGCCTGGCGGGCCAGCTTGTTGAGGGTCGAATCGAGGGCCTGCAGATCGAGCAGGCGGAGTTGTTCCTCGGGTGCAGCCTTGGCCACGATAAACCTCCAGGTGGGGACGGATGGGGCACGACGGGCGGGCGTGGGCCTCATCCCAGCCTAGGCCACGCCGTCCGGGACGATGGTCAGTGACCGGGCGTGAGGACGAAGTCCCAGGGGTCGGTGTTGACGCCGCTCACGCGGATGTCCGCGGTGAAGCCCTGATCGGTGAGGACGTTCGAGAGGGCCGCGGCGGCGGGCGTCAGCCACAGCCACTCGCTGCCGAAGTGGGAGACGTCGATGAGGTAGGGCGTGCCGCCGACGGCCGCCTCCCTGACCTCCGACGCCGGGTGGTGCCGCAGATCCGCGGTGACGTACACGTCGGCCCCGCTCGACCGGACGCGATCGAACAGGGAATCACCCGCGCCGCCGCAGACGGCGATCCGGCGCACGACGGCGTCCTTGTCGCCGGCCACCCGCACGCCGCCCGCTACGGCGGGAAGGATGGAGAAGACCACTTCCGCGAAGGCTCCGAGCGTCACCGGCGCGCCGAGGTTCCCGACCCGCCCGATCCCCTCCTCGGGCAGGCCGTCCGCCGCCGGGGTGAGGGGCTGCACCTCCTGCAGGCCGAGCGCGTCCGCGAGCACGTCGGAGACTCCCCCGACCGCGCTGTCGCCATTGGTGTGGACCGTGACGAGGGCGCACCCTGCCTCGATCAGCCGGTGGACGGCTTCTCCCTTGAAACCCGACGCGGCGACGGAGGAGACGGGCTTGAGGAGCAGGGGGTGGTGGGACACGATCATCGTCGCCCCCCAGTCGAGAGCCTCGTCGAGGACGGCCGCGGTGGGGTCCACGGTGAAGAGGATCTTCTCCGCCGTCCGCGCCGTCCGCCCGGCCACCAGCCCCACCTTGTCCCAGTCCTCGGCGAGACCCTCGGGCCAGAGTTCCTCGATGGCGAGGAGCACGTCGCCGACGGTCGGCACCGTCGACCCGGACGGATCAGGCGCGGCGGCGGCGGACGGAGCGACACCGGAGACGTGCTCGTTCTGGTCCATGACACCAGTAATACCCGCCGTCGACGGAGCCGCCAAGTTCCTGCCGTTCCACCGACGGCGGAGCGGGTGCGGGAATCATCGGCACCTGACGTGCATTGAGACAGTCATGAAGACTTTTGTGCTTGGAGGGGGCTGCTTCTGGTGCCTCGATGCCGTCTACCAGAAAACCCGCGGCGTGACCGAGGTCGTCTCCGGTTACACCGGCGGCCATACGAGGCACCCGGACTATGACAGCGTCTGCTCGGGTATCACCGGGCATGCGGAGGTGGTCGCGGTGACGTTCGACGAGGAGGTCGTCCCCGAGGACGTCATCCTGGACATGTTCTTCGTGTCCCACGACCCAACCACACTCAACCGGCAGGGCTACGACGTCGGCACGCAGTACCGCAGCGTCATGTACTACCAGGACGCTGCTCAGAAGGAACTCTTCGAGGCCGCGATCCGCCGCAACCAGGAGAGCTGGAAGGACCCGATCGTCACGGAGGTCAGTCGGCTCCCCCACTTCCACGTCGCCGAGGACTGGCACCAGAACTTCTACGCGAAGCACCCCGAACAGGGGTACTGCCAGGTCATCATCAACCCGAAGCTGGCGAAGGCCCGGAAGTATTACGCCCAGTGGCTGGCCGCATAGGAGCGCCGACGCCCGGGCGTTAGGCTGACCGCCGTCGCCCCGGGGCAGGCCCGCGCCACCCCCACGACACCCCCTACCGCATCCCGAAGAAGGCAGGCCCCCATGGCAAAGATCTACGACGACGTCACCCAGCTGGTCGGACGAACCCCCCTCGTCCGTCTCAACCGGCTGACCGAAGGACTCGAGGCGCAGGTCGCCGTCAAGCTCGAGTTCTACAACCCGGCCAACAGCGTCAAGGACCGCATCGGGGTCGCCATCATCGACGCCGCCGAGAAGGCGGGCGCCCTGCGCCCCGGTGGCACGATCGTGGAGGGGACCTCCGGCAACACCGGCATCGCCCTGGCGATGGTGGGGGCCGCCCGCGGGTACAAGGTGGTGCTGACGATGCCGGAGACCATGTCCACCGAGCGGCGCGTCATGCTCCGGGCCTACGGTGCCGAGATCATCCTCACCCCCGGCTCCGAGGGCATGCGGGGCGCCGTCGACCGCGCCAAGGAGATCGTCGCGACGACCGAGAACTCCATCTGGGCCCAGCAGTTCGCCAACGCCGCCAACCCCGAGATCCACCGCACCACCACAGCCGAGGAGATCTGGGACGACACCGACGGCGAGGTCGACATCTTCGTGGCCGGCGTGGGCACCGGGGGGACGATCACCGGCGTCGGCCACGTCCTGAAGGAGCGGAAGCCCGGCGTGAAGATCGTCGTCGTCGAGCCGGCCGACTCGCCCATCCTCAGCGGCGGCGCGCCCGGCCCGCACAAGATCCAGGGACTCGGCGCCAACTTCGTCCCGGAGAACCTCGATCGCGAGATCTACGACGAGGTGATGGACGCCACCGTGGAGGACTCCGTGCGAGTGGCCCGCGCGCTCGGGACCCAGGAGGGAATCCTCGGGGGGATCTCGTCCGGAGCCATCGTCTGGGCTGCGCTCGAGCAGGCGAAGCGCCCCGAGAACGCCGGTAAACTCATCGTGGCCATCGTGTGCGATTTCGGCGAGCGGTACATCTCCACGATCCTCTTCGACGACATCCGCGGCTGATCCCGCGGTGCCTGCGGCAATGCCCGTCCCCAACCACTCCACGAGAAGGTAGCCGGTGAGTTTTCTAGCACGACTGAGCGAGGATCTCGAGACCGCGCGCACCCACGACCCGGCGGCGCGTGGCGCGGTCGAGACCACCGTGGTGTACTCCGGGCTGCACGCCATCTGGGTCCACCGCCTGACCCACCGCATGTGGCGGGACGAAAGGCTGCGGTTCCCCGCCCGTGCGCTGGCCCAGCTCGCGCGGGCCCTGACCGGCGTGGAGATCCACCCCGCCGCCACCATCGGTCGCCGGTTCTTCATCGACCACGGGATGGGCGTGGTGATCGGGAGCACCGCGGAGATCGGCGACGACGTCATGCTCTACCAGGGCGTCACCCTGGGCGGACGCTCGCTCGAGCGGGTCAAGCGCCATCCCACCATCGGTGACCGCGTCACGATCGGTGCGGGCGCGAAGGTCCTCGGCCCGATCACCATCGGTGCGGGCAGTGCGGTCGGCGCGAACGCCGTCGTGGTCAAGGACACTCCCCCGGACTCGATCGTCACCGGTATCCCGGCGACATTCCGCCACCGGGACTCGCGCCGCGAGACGCAGCCGGCCGTCGACCCGGCGGAGTACGTGGACCCCGCCATCTACATCTGACCCTCCTTCGCGCACGACGGAAGCCCCGGACCGAGGTCCGGGGCTTCCGTCGTCCATACCGTCAGTACCCTCCGGTCAGTGGGTGTCGACGGCTTCGATCTCGGACTTGTCCTCTCCCCAGAGGGTGTGGAAGGTGCCCTCGCCGTCGACCCGGTTGTAGGTGTGCGCGCCGAAGAGGTCGCGCAGGCCCTGCGTCAGCGCGGCCGGCAGGCGCGGGCGGCGCAGGCCGTCGTAGTAGGCCAGCGACGCCGAGAAGACGGGTACCGGGATGCCCAGCTGGACGGCGGTGGCGACCACGCGCCGCCAGGCGGGCACGGCGCCGGCGATCGCCTCGGCGAACGCTGGGGCGAGCAGGAGGTTCGCCGGGCGCTCGTCGGCGACGGCGTAGGCCTTCATGATGTCGTCGAGGAGTTCGGCCCGGATGATGCAGCCGGCCCGCCACAGGGACGCGATCTCCTCCAGTTTCAGGTCCCAGCCGTACTCCTTCGCCGCGGCTGTGAGCATGTCGATGCCCTGCGCGTAGCTCACCAGCTTCGACGCGTACAGCGCCAGCCGGACGTCCTCCACGAACGTCTCGGGCAACTCCACGGTGCCCTCGTGGCCCTGCAGGATCTCCTGTGCCAGCACACGCTGCTCGGTCTGGGAGGACAGGGCGCGGGCGAAGACGGATTCGGCGATGCCCGACGTCGGGCTGCCCAGCGCCAGCGCGGACACGACGGTCCACCGGCCGGTGCCCTTCTGCCCGGCGGCGTCGACGACGACGTCGACGAACGGCTTGCCGGTGCGCGCATCCGTGTGGCCGAGGACCTCGGCGGTGATCTCGATCAGGAAGGAGGACAGCGTCCCGGTGTTCCAGTCAGTGAAGATCTTCGCCTGGTCGGCCGGCTCGATACCCGCTCCGGAGCGCAGCAGGTCGAAAGCCTCCCCGATCACCTGCATGTCCGCGTACTCGATGCCGTTGTGGACCATCTTCACGAAGTGGCCGGCGCCGTCCGTGCCGATCCACCGGCAGCACGGCTCACCGTTGTACTTCGCGGAGATCTTCTCCAGCATCGGCCCGAGCGAGTCGTAGGCCTGCCGGGACCCGCCGGGCATGATCGACGGGCCCAGGAGCGCGCCCTCCTCGCCGCCGGAGACGCCGACGCCGACGAAATGCAGGTCGTGCGCGGACAGGGCCGCCTCCCGGCGGCGCGTGTCCTCGTAATGGGAGTTGCCGCCGTCGATCACGATGTCACCGGGCTCCAGCAGGGGCACCAGCTGCCCGATGACGGCATCCACGGGCGCACCCGCCTTCACCATGATCAGCACCCGGCGGGGCTTCTCCAGCGCGTCGACGAGTTCCTCCATGGTCTCTGTGCGGATGAACTCCCCGTCCCCGGAATGCTTCTCCAGCAGGGAATCCGTCTTCTCGATGGACCTGTTGTGCAGGGCCACGGTATAGCCGTTGCGGGCCAGGTTACGGGCGAGGTTGGCCCCCATGACTGCCAGTCCTGTGACGCCGATCTGTGCGCTCAATGTGATCTCCGTTGTTGGTCAACTGCATGCAAGACGCCGCATGCGACGGTACTCCGGGCGCGTTCACGCGCGGCTCCTCCGGTCGCTTTCACACTATTACCGTCGCGCTGCGCGCCGCCACACCTGGGGCCGCCGATCGCGGTATGTGTCGCGCGGTCTGCACCTCCGGCTCCACGTCAACCGGCGGCCCGGCTGGGACGGTGGTGCCATCCGTGAAAGAATGATAAGGATGTCCGACGTTACCGTTACCCCCACTGCCCCTGCCCCCGCCTCCACGCGCCCTCAGGTGCGCCCCGAGGTGGAGGGCGCCGAGCCGATCGTCGCCAGCGACGGCCGGCCGCTGCTGCAGTTCAAGTCCCCGAGGGTCAGCCAGCCGCCGGTGCACCTGGCCGACCTGACCCTGCCCGAGCGGCAGGAGCGGCTGAAGGAACTGGGACACCAGGGATTCCGCGCCAAGCAGCTGTCCACGCACTACTTCTCGCATCACACGACCGACCCCGCGGCCATGAGCGACCTGCCGAAGGCCGGGCGCGAGGAACTCGTCGCCGCCATGTTCCCGCCGCTGCTCACCGAGGTGAAGCGCCTGACAACGGACAACGGGGACACCATCAAGTTCCTGTGGCGCCTGTTCGACGGCGCCCTCGTCGAGTCGGTGCTCATGCGCTACCCGGGCCGGGTGACGCTGTGCGTCTCCTCGCAGGCCGGCTGCGGCATGAACTGCCCGTTCTGCGCCACCGGCCAGGCGGGGCTGACACGCAACATGTCGACGGCGGAGATCGTCGACCAGGTGGTCGCCGCGAACCGCGCCATCGCCGAGGGCGCCCTCGGGGACCTGCGCACGGACGGCGGGCACGACGCCGACCGGGTCACCAACATCGTCTTCATGGGCATGGGAGAGCCGCTGGCGAACTACAAGCGCGTCATGGCAGCACTGCACCGCTTCGTCGACGAATCGCCCGAGGGCCTCGGCATGTCGGCGCGCAACATCACGGTGTCGACGGTAGGCCTGGTGCCGGCGATCAACAAGCTCGCGGCCGAGTCCCTGCCGGTCACCTTCGCGCTGTCACTCCACGCTCCCGACGACGAGCTTCGCGACGAGCTCATCCCGGTCAACACGCGCTGGAAGGTCGACGAGGCGCTCGACGCCGCCTACAACTACTACCGCGTCACCGGGCGTCGCGTCAGCATCGAGTACGCGCTCATCAAGGACATGAACGACCACCCCTGGCGTGCCGACCTGCTGGCGAAGAAACTCAACCAGCGCGGCCGCGGCTGGGTGCACGTCAACCCGATCCCCCTCAACCCGACGCCGGGATCCATCTGGACGGCGTCGGAGAAGAGCGTCTCCACCGAATTCATCAACCGGCTGCGCGACGCCGGTATCCCGACGACGCTCCGCGACACCCGGGGCAAGGAGATCGACGGCGCCTGCGGGCAGCTCGCGGCCGAGGAGTAAACCTGCATGGATTGGCGCCGGTGATCGGCGAGCCGGTATAGTCGATCCTCGTGATGCCGACCGGAACGGTTCCGACCGACGGCCTGGTGTCACGGGAGAAGGGTCTTTAGCTCAGCTGGTAGAGCGCCACGTTTACACCGTGGATGTCATCGGTTCGATCCCGGTAGGACCCACGAAGAACCCAGAAGGAGCCCCGCAGCTGCGGGGCTCCTTCTCTGTTCCAGGTCCGTCGTCGGGACGCGCGGTCGCCGCCCGAGAAGGCCGCCACCCGACCTTTCCGTCCCGGCGGTCAGGCAGTCCGGTGCATCTCGCTCGCCAGGCCGCGGCGGCGAAGCGTTCAGCGCTGCCTCAGAACGTCGATCAGCTCGTGGACGAGGACGATTAGCACGAGCGACGCCCCGGTGACGAAGAGCAGGGCCAGCCACAGGGCCGGCGGCCCGCCGTCGTCATCGATGCCGAGACCCAGTCTGCGTGCCGCAATGCACAGCGCGATCATGCCGGCTCCCACGACGAGGATCGCCGTCCTTCGATTCCACTGCCAGTGTCCGAGCACGTGGTCCCCTCTCGTCGGAGGCTCCTGAGGCGCTCCTACCTCTGTGCCTCCGCCACACCGACCGGCGCACCGTCGTCGAAGGTCACCACATAGTCCTGCCCCATGATGTCGACGACACACTCCATGGCCCCGCTAACCCGGCAGTCCTCGGCTGGAGCGGGCGGCGTCGCCGGATCCTCGAAGATCGGCTCCAGCAATTCGGGCGGAATGCCGGGAGGCGTGGGTTCGTGGAACATCACTGACCCGGGCCGCAGGCAGGTGTAGGGATCGCTGGGATCGGTCCACCAGGCTCCCTCCTCCGTGATGGGGCACTGCGGGTAAGGCGGCGCGGGCAGGAGTTCCGGCGGGAGATCGCCGCCCCGGCCGGTTCCGGCCGGCAGTGGCGCCGGTGCGGGTGTCGCCGGCCCGGCATCGGCCGGGGCCTCGACGGATCCGTCCGCAGCAGGAGATTCCCCGCCCAGCGCCGGAACGGCAGGGACAAGCGTCGGCGGGACGACCGCAGGGACGGACGGCGGAGCGGCGCCCCCTGGCTCGGCCATGGGTGGCACGACAACCGGCGCGGCGACCGCTGGCTGGGCCACCGGCGCGGAAGGAGCAGGCGCGGCCTCGGGCTCGGTTACGGGTGGGACGACAGCCGGCTCCACCACCGTCGGCGCGGCGACCGCTGGCTGGGCCATCGGCGCGGAAGGAGCAGGAGGGGCCTCGGGCTCGGCCACGGGTGGGACGACAGCCGGCTCCACCACCATCGGCGCGGCGACCGCTGGCTGGGCCACCGGCGCGGAAGGAGCAGGAGCGGCCTCGGGCTCGGCCACCGGCGGGGCGACCGCGAGGGCGGAGACGGCCACTACCTCGTTCGTCCCACCCCGCACCTCGAGTACCACGGGTGCTGTGACAAGCGCCGCCGCGGATCCGAAAGCTATCAGAAGAGACCGTGTTGTGCGCTGCATTGTTCCACCCTGCTCGAGAGACCTGATGGTACGACGCTACGTGCGCGCCGGCACGAGCGGCAGCGTGGTGATTACTCGGACGAGACGCTGACTACCTGTATCTCGCAGTGCAACTACCTAAGGCCGCGGCAGGTCCGGGAGCTGCTCGGCGAGATAGGTGAGGGCCTCGGAGACGCCCGCCTCGATCTTGAGCGAGGCGAACTCGTCCCCGCGCGTCCATCCGCGATTGATGATGACTACGGGCTTGCCCGCTTTCGCTGCATGTCGGACGAAACGCAGTCCGCTCATCACGCTCAGCGAGGACCCGGCGACCAGGAGCGCGGCGGCGTCGTCGACGATGGCGTACGCGTCGGCGACCCGGCCCTTCGGCACGTTCTCACCGAAGTACACGAAGTCGGGCTTGAGCATGCCGCCGCACACCGGGCAGGGAGCCATGAGGAATTCGCCGGTGTCGTCCACATCGGCGTCGGCATCCGGGGCGATGTCTCCGGCGTCGGACTCCCGCTCGAGGTATCCCGGATTGAGGGCCTCGAGGATCTCCGCGATCCGGGACCGGGCGAAGGGCGCCGCGCACTGCAGGCACACGACGCGGTCGAAGGTGCCGTGGAGGTCGATGACGTTGATGCTTCCGGCCGAGGAATGGAGTCGGTCGACATTCTGCGTGATGAGCCCGGACAGCAGGCTCCGCTGCTCCAGCCGTGCGATGGCGGTATGCCCCGCGTTGGGGTCGGCCCTGCGGAGGTGCCGCCAGCCCAGGTGGTTCCGCGCCCAGTAGCGGCGCCGGAGGGCTTCATCGCCGACGAACTGCTGATAGGTCATCGGATTGCGGGGCACCGATTGCGGACCACGGTAGTCGGGGATGCCGGAGTCGGTACTGAGACCCGCGCCGGTCAGTACTGCCAGGCGCTGCCCGCCGAGCAGGGCGACGGCCTCGTCGAGGAGTACGCGTTCCGCCGGATGCAGCGGCGGGAGCTCCGACGCCGGGGGCTCCCGCACGAACCCGGTCAACCCGAGCCCCGGATTCGACTCCGGTCCGGGCAGGTCGTCACGCCTTCGCATGCCGCCGCCCGGAGCGGTCACAGGGCCGCTTCGACCGAGCTCAGAGCGTGGGCGTAGTCGGCGATCGGTCGGCCCTGCCCGTGGGGTGATGACACGACGGCGCGGACCACACCGGTACCGTCCAGCACATAGCTGACGCGCTCGGCGTAGCCCTGCTCCTCGTCGAACGCCCCGTACGCACGCGTGACCGAGCCATGCGGCCAGAAATCGGCCAACAGGTCGAAGGAGATGTCGTTCGCGTCCGCGAATGCCCGCAGCGTGTATTTGTGGTCCACGGAGACCGCCACGAGCGTGACCCCGGCGGCGTCGAACAGCTCCAGACTGTCCCGGAGCTGGCCGAGCTCATCGGTGCAGACGCGGGAGAACGCGAAGGGGAAGAACACGACGACGGAGCCGCCGACCAGCGATGATCGCGTCACAGTCTCGCCGAACTGGTTCGCCAGGGCGAACCCGGGGGCCATCGACCCGACCTCGAGTGGCACGTCCTACTGCTTCCGGCGGTTGACGAGCCGGGTCGCGGCCCATTCCTTGGACACACCGGCGGAGGACGTGGAGTGCAGTCCCGCCGTCGGGGCCGCTTCCTGGATGTCCGCCGGGGGCACGTAGCCGGGCCGGCCCGATTTCGGTGTCAGGAGCCAGACGACCCCGTTGCCGCCGAGCGAGGTCAGCGCATCCACGAGTGCGTCCACCAGGTCACCGTCGCCGTTCCGCCACCAGAGCAGAACGCCGTCGACGACGTCCTGATCGTCCTCCGTGAGCAGTTCGGATCCGATGCCGTCCTCGAGACTTTCGCGGAAGTCGAAGTCGACGTCGTCGTCGTACCCGAGTTCCTGAACGAGGTCCCCCTGCTTGAAACCCAATTTGCCTGCCACGTCGACCGCGGTGGCGGCCTCAGCCTCGCTCACTTGTCTCCTCCTGGAAGAACCGGACTGTCGCCCGACGGATCCTGCTGTAGATGTACATGGCTACCAGCCAACACCTTTCTGAGCCCAGCATCAAGCCAGCGAAGGGGATTTCGGGCGCTGCGTCGACACTCGCGCCCGGATCGCGGCGGTGGCCGCCCCCGCACACGCCCTCGGCGTAATCTGCCCCGCCGCTCCACTCGCGCTACGCATCGGGCCCGCGGCGGCGATAGAGTAAAGCGACTATGGCCGGGTGCTTATGCCGGGCATGCATCTCTGCGCGGGCCCACGAGCCGTGCGCAGGCACTAAGCGACACAGACATAATCTGTGGAAGTGGAGAGACATCACGTGGCTGTAGAACAAGGTACGGCGGACATCCTGAGCGGTCTGACCGCCGGCAAGCCCGACGGGGATCCCGAGGAGACCGCCGAGTGGATCGAATCACTCGACGATCTGATTCGTGTGCAGGGCACCGAACGCGCGCAGTACATCATGCGTGCACTCCTCCAACGGGCAGGCGCCCAGTCGGTGGGCGTGCCCATGGTCACGACGACCGACTACGTCAACACCATCCCCGCGGATCAGGAAGCCGAATTCCCGGGCAACGAGGAGATCGAACGCAAGTACCGCGCCTGGATGCGCTGGAACGCGGCCGTCATGGTGCACCGCGCGCAGCGCCCCGAGATCGGCGTCGGCGGTCACATCTCCACGTACGCAGGAGCGGCGACCCTCTACGAGGTCGGCTTCAACCACTTCTTCCGGGGCAAGGACCACCCGGGCGGCGGTGACCAGGTGTTCTTCCAGGGTCACGCCTCCCCCGGCATGTACGCCCGCGCCTACCTCGAGGGCCGCCTCACCGAGGAGGACCTCAACGGGTTCCGCCAGGAGAAGTCGAAGGAGGGCAACGCCCTCTCCTCCTATCCGCACCCCCGCCTGATGCCGCACTTTTGGGAATTCCCCACCGTGTCGATGGGCATCGGACCGATGAACGCCATCTACCAGGCGCAGTCCAACCGGTACCTCCACAACCGCGGCCTCAAGGACACCTCCGACCAGCAGGTCTGGGCCTTCCTCGGCGACGGTGAGATGGACGAGCCCGAGTCGCGCGGCCTGCTGCAGCTCGCCGCGAACGAGAACCTCGACAACCTCAACTTCGTCATCAACTGCAACCTGCAGCGCCTGGACGGGCCGGTGCGCGGCAACGGCAAGATCATGCAGGAACTCGAGGCCTTCTTCCGCGGTGCCGGCTGGAACGTCATCAAGGTGGTCTGGGGGCGCGAGTGGGACTCGCTGCTGGCCAAGGACCACGAGGGTGCGCTGGTGGACATCATGAACCAGACGCCCGACGGCGACTACCAGACCTACAAGGCCGAGTCCGGAGGATTCGTCCGTGACCACTTCTTCGGCAAGTCGCCCGAGACGAAGGCCATGGTCGAGGACCTCACCGATGCCGAGATCTGGAACCTCAAGCGCGGCGGCCACGACTACCGCAAGGTGTACGCGGCGTACAAGGCGGCCACCGAATTCAAGGGCAAGCCGACGGTGATCCTCGCGAAGACGGTCAAGGGCTACGGTCTCGGCCCGCACTTCGAGGGCCGCAACGCGACCCACCAGATGAAGAAGCTCACCAACGGCGACCTGAAGGCGTTCCGCGACCACCTGCGGATCCCCATCACCGACGAGCAGATCGACGACGACCTCTACAACGCGCCGTACTACCACCCGGGCGTCGATGCCCCCGAGATCAAGTACATGCTCGAGCGCCGGCGCGAACTCGGTGGGTACGTGCCGGAGCGCCGGACCAAGCACGCCGAGATCGTCCTGCCCGACGACAAGGCGTATGCGACGGCGAAGAAGGGGTCCGGGAAGCAGATGGCCGCCACCACCATGGCGTTCGTGCGCATCCTGAAGGACCTCATCCGTGACAAGGAGTTCGGCAAGCGCATCGTGCCGATCATCCCCGACGAGGCACGCACGTTCGGCATGGACTCGTTCTTCCCGACGGCGAAGATCTACAACCCCAAGGGCCAGAACTACCTGTCCGTGGACCGCGACCTCGTCCTCGCCTACAAGGAGTCCGTGGAGGGCCAGATCCTCCACGCCGGGATCAACGAGGCAGGGTCGATGGCGGCGTTCACGGCGGCCGGGACCGCCTACGCCACGCAGGGCGAGCCGCTGATCCCGATCTACGTGTTCTATTCGATGTTCGGCTTCCAGCGCACCGGCGACTCCATCTGGGCAGCAGCAGATCAGATGACGCGGGGCTTCATCATCGGAGCCACGGCAGGCCGCACCACGCTGACCGGTGAGGGCCTGCAGCACGCCGACGGCCACTCGCCGATCCTCGCCTCGACGAACCCCGCCGTCATCACGTACGACCCCGCATTCGGCTACGAGATCGGGCACATCGTGCGGGACGGGCTCGAGCGCATGTACGGGGACATCGGCGACAAGCCGGAATCCTTCCGCAACGTCATGTACTACATCACGGTGTACAACGAGCCGTTCCAGCAGCCGGCCGAGCCGGAGGAACTGGACGTCGAGGGCCTGCTCAAGGGCATCTACCTCCTGAAGCCCGCGAAGGTCGACGGGCCGAGGACCCAGCTCCTCGCCTCCGGTGTCGCCGTCCCCTGGGCGCTCGAGGCGCAGCAGATCCTCGCGGACGAGTGGGGGGTCTCGGCCGACGTCTGGTCCGTGACCTCCTGGAACGAATTGCGCCGTGACGGTCTCGACGCAGAGGAGGAGGCCTTCCTCAACCCCGGCGCGGAGGCCCGCACGCCCTTCGTCACACAGCAGCTCGAGGGCGCCACGGGTCCCATCGTCGCAGTGTCGGACTTCATGAAGGCGGTCCCCGACCAGATCCGCCAGTTCCTGCCGAACGAGTTCGCGACCCTCGGAGCCGACGGCTTCGGTTTCTCGGACACCCGCGCGGCAGCACGCCGGTTCTTCAAGATCGACAGCCACTCCGTCGTCGTCCGGGCGCTCGAGATGCTCGCCCGCCGCGGTGAGGTCGACGCGAACGCGCCGAAGGAAGCGATCGAGAAGTACCGCCTGCTCGACGTGAACGCCGGCACCACCGGCAACACGGGCGGAGACGCCTAGGCCCGGCACATTCCGAAGGGGCGACGGCGGGAGCAGTTCACGAACTGGTCCCGCCGTCGCCCCTTTTTTGTAGCCTTCACACAAATGAGGGGCCGCGGGTCGAAGACCGTATGCTCGGAGAATGCCGCAGCCCGACGACATCCCTGCCAGCATCCCGACCGCGGGAGGGCCGACGAACGCCGGGGCCGCTCCCCCGGATCCTGCGACAGTCGAGAAGCTGCGCTCCACCATCGGATCGCTGTCCACCGCGACGCTACGGCAGCTCGACACCGACCTGCCGTGGTACCGGGGATTGCGGCCGGACGAGCGTTCCGCGCTCGGCATGGTGGCGCAGAAGGGCATCGCGTCGTTCGTCAACTGGTACCAGAAACCGGTCTCGCCGGCATGGGTCCTGAGCGACGTCTTCGGCACGGCGCCCACGGAGCTCACCCGCTCCATCAGCCTCCAGAAGGCCCTGCAGCTCATCCGGGTGGTGGTGCAGGTCGTCGAGGATCAGGTGCCGTTCCTCGCGCCGGCCGCTGATCAGGGATCCCTGCGTGAAGCCGTGCTGCGGTACTCGCGCGAGGTGGCGTTCGCTGCGGCCGACGTCTACGCCCGGGCCGCGGAGACGCGCGGGTCCTGGGACACCCGCCTGGAAGCGCTCGTGGTCGACGCCATCCTGCGCGGCGAGAGCTCCGATGCGCTCCGCTCACGGATCGCGGCGGTCGGCTGGAAGTCGCAGGCCCGCATCACCGTGATGGTCGGCAGCGCCCCGCCGGATCCCAACGCCGGATTCCTCAACGAACTTCGCCGTGTCACCGGCCGCCTGGCCGAGGACGTCCTCGTCGGGATCCAGGGCGAGCGGCTCATCCTCGTGCTGGGCGGCGTCCGGGACCCGGCCAAGGCGTATCCGAGGATCAGCGAGCTGTTCGGCGACGGCGCCGTCGTCCACGGGCCCGAGGCGGAATCGCTCGTCGCTGCGAGCAGCTCCGCGCAGGCGGCCTTCGCCGGGCTGACCGCAGCCCGCGCCTGGCCCGGGGCGCCCCGCCCCGTCTCCTCCGAGGACCTCTGGCCCGAGCGCGTCATGTCCGGGGACGACACCGCGCGGCGCGCCCTCATCAGGACGATCTACCGCCCGCTCCTGGCGGCCTCCAACGGGCTCGAGCAGACCCTGTCCGCCTATCTCAGTCTCGGGCACTCCCTGGAGGCCACGGCGCGGGCCCTGTTCGTGCACGCGAACACCGTCCGGTACCGCCTCCGCCGCGTCTGCGACGTCACCGGCTGGGATCCACTCGTCCCCCGCGAGGCGTACGTCCTCCAGACGGCGCTGGTCGTCGGCCGCCTCGCGCCGTCCCAGACCGCCGCAGGGCCGGGTGGAGCGGCGCCCGGAACAGGGCGCGCAGCACGCGCCGCGCCCGCGGACCAGGGCGCGACGACGCCCGCCGCGCGCGCCGTCTCCTTGTAGACTTCCCACAAAGACGCTCAGTGAGCTTGGTTCAGCCGAACACCCGATAAAGCTCCCTCGATTTGGAAAGCTGGAACAGTGCTTGCAATCGCCTGCCCCGGACAGGGCTCACAGACACCGGGCTTCCTCAGCCCCTGGCTCGAACTCCCGGGAGTCCGGGACCATCTGGAACAGCTCAGCGACCGAGCCGGCACCGACCTCGTCCGCCACGGCACCGTCTCCGACGAGGAGACCATCAAGGACACCGCCGTCGCCCAGCCGCTGATCGTCGCGGCCGGTCTCGTCACGGCGCGCCTGATCCTCCAGGACTACCCGCTCACTGCGGCGACCGTCGTCGCGGGGCATTCGGTGGGCGAACTGACCGCGTCGGCGGTCGCGGGGGCACTCAGCGAGGAGGACGCCGTGGCCTTCGTCCGTGTCCGGGCCAACGCCATGGCCGAGGCCGCCGCCGCACTGCCGACCGGTATGAGCGCCGTCCTGGGGGGTGATCCCGACGAGGTCGCCACCGTGCTGGCGGGCCTCGGGCTCACCGCCGCGAACGCCAACGGAGGCGGTCAGGTGGTCGCCGCGGGGACCCTCGAGCAACTGACTGCCCTCGCAGACGCTCCCCCGGCCAAAGCCCGCGTCATCCCCCTCAAGGTCGCCGGAGCCTTCCACACCGCTCACATGGCGCCTGCCGTCACGGCCCTCGAAGCACTGTGCCCCAGCCTCAGCCCCACCGATCCGCTGGCCACCCTCGTGTCCAACTATGACGGTCAGCCGGTCGCCGCGGGTGAGGGCAATCTGGACAGCCTCATCGCGCAGGTCTCCCGGCCCGTGCGCTGGGACCTCTGCATGGAGTCCATGCAGGCGATGGGCGTCACCGGGATGGTCGAACTGTCGCCCGCGGGTACGCTCACGGGCCTGGCCAAGCGTGGAATGCGCGGGACGGCGACTCTCGCAGTAAAGTCGCCCGAGGACCTCGACGCCGCCCGCAGCTTCATCACGGAGCACTCGCGGACCTCGGACCTCGATCCGTCCCTTACCCCCGAAGGACCCCAGTGAGCATCACCACGATCAAGCAAGCCCCCCTCCGCGAACACACGCGCATCCTCGGTGTCGGCGCCTACCGCCCCGAGGTGATCGTCACCAATGAGGACGTGTGCCAGTGGATCGACTCCTCCGACGAATGGATCCGGCAGCGGACCGGGATCGTCACCCGGCACCGCGCGCCCCGCGAGGTCAGCGTCATCGACATGGCGGAGGCCGCTTCCCGGGAGGCGCTGGCAGCCGCGGGGATCGAGGCGTCACAGCTCGGCGCCGTCCTCGTCTCGACGGTGACCCATCCCTACGCGACGCCGTCGGCCGCCGCGCAGCTGACCGACCGGCTGGGGGCCACGCCGGCACCGGCGTTCGACATCTCCGCGGCCTGTGCCGGCTACTGCTACGGCATCGCACAGGGTGACGCGCTGGTGCATGCCGGCACCGCCGAGTACGTCCTCGTGGTGGGCGTCGAGAAGCTGTCCGACTTCATCGACAACGCCGACCGCACCATCTCGTTCCTCCTCGGGGACGGGGCCGGTGCCGTCGTGATCGGCCCCGGCGACACCGCGGGCATCGGCCCCTCCGTATGGGGATCGGACGGCAGCAAGCACGAGGCCATCCGCATGAACCGATCCCTCATCGACGTGCGTGACTACTCCCTCGGAGTGGCCACCGACACGGAGCCTGAGACCGACGCGGACGACGGCCGCCAGAGCCTCTGGCCCACCATGGTCCAGGATGGACCCACGGTGTTCCGCTGGGCCGTGTGGGAGATGGCGAAAGTCGCACAGCGAGCCCTGGACGCCGCCGGCGTGACCGCGGACGATCTGGCGGTGTTCCTCCCCCATCAGGCCAATATCCGTATCATCGATGAAATGGTGAAGCAGCTGAAGCTCCCTGAACACGTCTACGTCGCGCGGGACATCGTGGACGCCGGCAACACCTCGGCAGCCTCGATCCCGCTCGCCATGCATCGCACCCTCAAGGAACAGCCGTCGCTCAGTGGCAAGCTCGCTCTGCAGATCGGTTTCGGTGCGGGCCTCGTGTTCGGTGCGCAGGTCGTCGTTCTTCCCTAGTTTTCAAGCCCAGACCGCGAGAGTGCGGTTTGACCATCCCCGCCGGTGTACCGGCAAGAACAGAAAAGGAGCCACCATGGCTAGCAACGAAGAGATCCTGACCGGCCTGGCGGAGATCGTCAACGAAGAGACGGGTCTCGCGCCGGAGTCCGTGGAGATGGACAAGTCCTTCACGGACGACCTCGACATCGACTCCATCTCGATGATGACCATCGTCGTCAACGCCGAGGAGAAGTTCGGCGTGCGCATCCCGGACGAGGAAGTCAAGAACCTGAAGACCGTCGGCGACGCCGTCAACTTCATCTCGGGCGCGCAGGCCTAGTTCCTGCGGTTCCGAGCGCTGCGGCCGCTCCCGGCGTCCCCGCCGTGAGCGGCCGTACTCGTCATCTCCCCGCCCCGGTCGTCCCGGTGCACCCCCCAGCGTCGAAAGAGTGACCATGCCACGCAAAGTCGTCATCACCGGACTCGGTGCCACCACCCCCATCGGCGGGGACGTCCCGACCATGTGGGCCAACTCCCTCAAGGGAGTCTCGGGCGCACGGACCATCGAGGCCGACTGGGTGCAGCGATACGAACTACCGGTCACCTTCGCCGCCCAGATCACGACCCCCGCCTCCGAGGTCCTCACCCGGGTCGAGGCCAAGCGGATGGACCCCTCCACGCAGTTCGCCGTCGTCGCCTCCCGTGAGGCATGGCGGGACTCGGGAATCGAGGACATCGACAAGGACCGCCTGGCCGTCGCCTTCGCCACCGGAATCGGCGGGGTATGGACTCTGCTCGACGCCTGGGACACCTTGCGCGACAAGGGCCCCCGACGCGTCCTGCCGATGACCGTGCCGATGCTGATGCCCAACGGTCCCGCCGCGGCCGTCAGCCTCGACCTCGGCGCGCGTGCCGGCGCCCACACTCCGGTCTCCGCCTGCGCCTCCGGCACCGAGGCACTGCACCTTGGGCTGGACCTGATCCGGTCCGGGAAGGCGGATGTCGTGATGTGCGGCGGGGCCGAGGCCGCGATCCACCCGATGCCGATCGCGGCCTTCGCCGCCATGCAGGCCCTGTCCCGGCGCAACGACGAGCCGGAACTGGCATCGCGACCCTACGACACTGCCCGCAACGGCTTCGTCATGGGCGAGGGCGCCGGCGCGCTCGTGATCGAGGCCGAGGAACACGCCCTGGCCCGTGGTGCCCGCATCTACGCCGAGCTCGCCGGCACCTCCGTGACCGCGGACGCCTACCACATCACCGCCCCGGACCCGGAGGGTCTGGGCGCAACCCGCGCCCTCAAGGCAGCCCTGTTCGATGCCCGCGCCCAAGCGGAGGACGTGGTCCACGTCAACGCGCATGCCACGTCGACGCCGGTGGGCGACAAGCCCGAGTACACCGCGCTGAAGGCGGCTCTCGGCAGCCACCTGGACGACGTGGCGGTATCGGCGACGAAGTCGCAGACCGGTCACCTCCTCGGGGCGTCCGGTGCCGTGGAGGCCGTCATGACGGTCCTTGCCATCCACGACCGCAAGGCCCCGGTGACGATCAACCTGGACAACCAGGATCCCGACATCCCGCTCGACGTCGTCACCTCCCCGCGCGACCTGCCCGCCGGCGACATCGTCGCGCTGAGCAACTCCTTCGGGTTCGGCGGCCACAACGCCGTCATCGTCCTCCGGAACGTCTGATTCCCGGCCAGAACGGGGAAGGCGCCATCCGCACGGATGGCGCCTTCCCTGTTCGTCGTCGCGTGACCGGGTGCTCAGCCCACCTGATGGAGCCAGCGCACGGGGGCTCCCTCGGCAGCGTGCCGGAAGGGTTCGAGTTCTTCGTCCCACGACTCCCCCAGTGCGAGGGACAGTTCGTGGTAGACGGCGGCGGGATCGCCGGCTCCCGCCTCGTAGGCATAGCGGATGCGGTCCTCGGTCACCATGATGTTGCCGTGGACGTCCGTGGTGGCGTGGAAGATCCCGAGTTCCGGCGTGTGCGACCAGCGGCCGCCGTCGGCACCGGCGCTCTGCTCCTCCGTGACCTCGTAGCGCAGGTGGGCCCACCCGCGGAGTGCGGAGGCGAGTTGGGCGCCCGCGCCCTGGGAGCCGACCCAGGAGAGTTCGGCACGCAGCATTCCGGGCGCGGCAGGCTGCGCTGTCCACTCCATGTCGATGCGCCTGTCCAGCACCGAGCCGATCGCCCATTCGACATGAGGGCACAACGCAGTAGGGGCTGAGTGCACGTACAAGACACCGCGCGCCATCACAACAGACATTCCATCCTCCATAGCTGTAGGTACGTCTTCCCCAACGACCTGCAACGGATGATGACAGTGCGATGAACCTGGCAGTGCTTTCCGAGACCCTCCCGCGATACCACGCGGGATCCGCCTGACTCCTGCTCATTCTGCACGAGAGGGGTGAATTACGCCACTTCTGCGCACCCGCGACCACCCCTTGGACAGACGATCGGAGAATGAGCCGCCTTGGTTCTTGGTGTTACTCGGGCAGGTAGGGCTCGTAGCGTTCGAGGGTGCCGTCCACGACGGGGATGGACAGTTCCTCTGTGCCTTCTCCTGTGGTGGCGGTGATGGGTGTCAGGGCGCCCGGCGCGTCCCCGACGGTGTCGAAGATGACTTCGTTCGTGTCGAACGGGAACTGTCCTTCCGCCGGCACCGTGATGCTGACATCGTCGTCGTCGTCGCTGATCGTGACTTCGACGGGCTCCGCCGATTCGTTGTTCAGGGTTCCCAACAGACGCCCGGGCTGGCCCTCCTCCGTGGCGACTAGCAGGAAGCTGCGTAGTTCGATCGAACCAACGACGCCGTCCTCGCCTACGGCGATGGCATCCCAGTCTTCCTCTGCCGCCGAGTAGCATCCGGTCAGGCCGAGGGACGCGCTGACGGTGAGCAACACCGCGGCGCTGAGATATCGGTTCCGTGTGGTCTTCATGTGGGCTGAGGGGTTCGTCATTTGATTGTCTCCTGGCTGGTCATGGGACGGTCGATCCGGTCGATGGTTGTACTTGTCATCCCTGTGGGGTGGCTCCTCCTTGGCCGACGCTACTGGTTGCCTTTCCTCGAGGCTAGGAGTCCGGGGTTGAGCGCAGTTCGAAGAACACAAGCTGGGGCGGGGCGCTGATGCGCATGGGCAGGTTACTGAACCCGATCCCGCAGCTGACGAACAGCGCGTTACCGGTGGCACCGAAGCCATCCGGTGCGAAGCCGTCGGCGACCATCGTTTCGTTCGTCGTCCACGCGAGCCATGACCATTGCGGGGTACCGGGGACGGCGATCTGCCCGCAGTGGGTGTGCCCGGCGACCGCAAGCGGCGCGCTGCCGGCGGGCAGCGCGGGGAAGGTCGTGGGATTGTGCATCATCACCAGGCGTGGAGCATCATCCGGCACCTCACTGAGGGCTTTGTCGACATCAGCGAGGCCCTGATAGGCCGGACCGATCCCCACGATCTGCACAACCGCATCGGCACCGTTCGCGCCCGGGACGGACAGGGTCGACGAGGCGTTCTGCAACACCGTCACGTCGTGTGCGACCAGAGATTCGGTGAGCTGATCGGCGGCGTCGACGAGATAGTCGTGATTCCCGAGCACTGCGAAGGTCGGGATGTCCGCATCGCGAACAGGTTCCAGAAGGTCCAGGACCGTTTCGATCTTCTCCCGGTTCGGAGGGTCCTCGCTGTAGAGGAAGTCTCCGGCGATCAGCAGCGCCGCAGGCTCCTCGTCGACTACCCGCTCCACGATGCGTTCGACCATGCCGATGTTCGCGAACCACATGCCGATCTGCAGATCAGCAATCACAGCGACTTCCGTGCCGTCCGCCTCAGCACTCAGGCCGGGGATGACCGTCTGATGACGTTCCTCATCCAGCATCAACCGGGGCTCAATGGCGAATCCGTACACCACGACCATGTTCACGACAAGCACGATGGCAGCCACCGTGGTCCTCAGTGCACGTCTCATCGTCGCTCTCCCTCTGTTCTTCCGCGAAGTCCATGCGGGGCCCGGGAGGAGGGCCCAGTGCGAACTCCGCGTGTACGACCTTCTGCCCTGGATCAGCTGTCCTGCCCCCGTGGTGTCTAGGTGTCGGAGGCGACGGAATCATCGATTTCGGTGGCGTGGACGTAGGGCTCGCCGTCCCAGTCCTCGTAGAGGGCGTCGTCCAGATCGACGCCGAGCTCGTCCTCCACCGTGACGACGTAGAAGCCTTCCTTCACAGTGCCGGTGACCACGACTGTCGCCTCCGTGCTGACCTCGGGCAGGTCCTCCGGATGAACGATCAGCAGCTCGTCGACCGTGGTGTCGTCGGTCCCTGCGATCGTGAATGCCGTGGGATCGATGACCTCGTTCACATCGGCCGACAACGTCACCTCCTCACCGATGTAGGAGTCCCTGTCGTCGAACCACGACTGGTCGTAGGAGCCGATGTAGGCGTCGTCACCTTCACCGACCTGCTCATCCTCCTCCGACGGTTCTGCCTCGTTGACGTCCTCGACGTCGGCGCCCTGTTCGGATCCGGCCGTGTCGCTGCAGGCCGCGACGGACAGTACTGCCGCCGGTGCGATCGCCAGGGCGGCTGCCTTCTTGATCCACGTGCTCTTCGTCATCGTTCCCATGACTCCTCCTCAGGTTCAGGGGGTCCGGCGGCGCCTTCCGGCCCTTCTGTGCGGTGGGGGTATGTTCTACGCCAGAACCCACAGTAAGCACCCTTAGCACTCGCATTGGGACGATCCGGCCATCATCCCCGCTACCGTTGCGAAGACGCAACCGCCCCGTTATTCGGCTGAGACCAGCTGACGACGGGCTGGCAATCAGCGGTGAATCGGCCGGTACGCCGGCTGCGCAGGAGCGCATCGTCGACCAGGCGCCGGCGTCAGGGGTGGCGAACGGCGCGGGCACCCTGATGGAGTCGGCGCCCAGAGCGAGCAGGACCACGACGGGGTGCAGCTTCACGGCTTCGCCCATGATCAGTGGCTGCAGCAGGTTGCCCTCGGTCTGCTGCACGACGACGACCGCGATCCCCACGCCACTGGCCGGCCCCGCGCCGCTGGTCACATAGGCGACCAGGACGGCGAAGATCCCGGTCAGGGTGGCGCCGATCACCGGGACGAACCCGCCGAGGAAGATGATCATCGTCAGAATCAGCGCGGTGAACGTATTGGCGAGGACCGACAGGGCTCCGAGCGCATCCTCTGTCCCCGTCGTGGTTGTGTCGCGCCGGCGTCGTCCTCGGCCCGCATGCCCAGCCGGCGTACCGGCCGATTCACCGCTGATTGCCAGACCGCCGTCAGCCGGTCTCAGCCGAATAACGGGGTGGTTGCGACTTCGCAACGGTAGCGGGAAGGATGGCCGGATCATCCCCGTGCGAGTGCTGAGGGTGCTTACTGTGACTGTGGCATGGAACACGACCACGAATGGCGCACCTCGTCATCAACGAGAGGATCATCATGGACACCATTGGATCCGTCCGCGAAGGGATGGACGTCTTCACCGCGTCCGGCCACAAGATCGGCACTGTCGCCGGCGTGAAGATGGGAGACCCGGACGCGGTCACCGCCGAAGGCCAGCAACCGGAGCAGACCGGAAGCGTCGTGGGAGCAATTGCGTCGGTCTTCGACCGCAGCCCCGCGTTGCCCGAGGAACGCAGGCAACGACTCCTGCGCCTGGGTTACATCGAGATCGACGGCACGGGGCCCGGGAACCACACGTACGAGTCGGCGGAGGACATCGATCGGGTCACCGATGAAGGTGTCTTCCTGAGCCTCTCGGCCGCAGCCACCACGACCTGAGCCGGTGCCCTGAGCACGATCGCAGACGACCTCACAGGAGTTCCACTGATGCTGATAACGACACGGGTGGCGGAAGGATCCACCCTTCGCTCTGTGACGCGATCAGGGACACGTCCGAGGCCGGCTATCACGCAGGCGTCGACGGCGGCCCTCGCAGCACTGGCGACGGCGGTGACGCTGGGAGGGTGCACCAGCGCAGCTTCCGAGCCCGGGGTCGGCCACGGGACCCAGGTCGCGCTGGACCAGATCCAGGCGATCGACCTGAAACTGGTGACCGAAGCGGCAGATGAGCCGGCCCGAATTCTGGGTACCGTGATCAACACAGGAACGACCCCCGTCGAAGTGGTCAGTCGTGACGCCGACGACACCGCCACACTCACCATCGGGGCCGAGGACACCTTCCGGTTCGCCGACAACCCGACGATCTTCAGCACGACGGACGCCGACATCGGCGACACGGCAGCGATGCTCATCAGCGTCCCGGTCATCGCCAGCGAGGAAGCCGTTGCGGTGCCCGTGTACCAAGGCGACCTCGGAGGCTACTACGACCGCACGTCTTAGGCTCCGGGACCGTAATCCCACCAGCACGGTGCACCTGAACCATCGACCGTCGTCGACGGCACCCGCGACCCCTCCACCTCCCTACCTTCCTGACTGGGACACGGACATCCCGCCACTGCCGATCGTCACCGCGAAGCAACCCAGCTCGGCGAGAATGGAAAACATGGACGGACCGAACGATGACCAGGCGCCCGAAGACAACAGCCTTGATGCCCTCGTGCGTGCCTCGCGGGTCTTCATCGCGGTGGTGGCGCAGTCCATCGCTGACATCGAGGACCGCGTCACTGCCCCGCAATGGCGGGTTCTCATCCTGATCGCTACCCGCGGATCGCAGACACACCGCGCCGTAGCCGCGGATCTCCGGGTTCATCCCTCAAACGCGACCCGCACCGTCGACAAACTTCAAACGGCAGGACTCGTTCGGAGAGAAGAAGATCCCCACGACCGTCGTTTCCTTCGCCTGCAACTCACCGACGAGGGCCTGGCCCTGGTGAACCGCGTCATGTCCAACCGGCGACGGGCACTGTACGACGTCGTCAGCCGGATGGACGCCGGCGACCGACTGGCACTGGAGAAGGCAATGCGTGCCTTCGCCGAAGCTGCAGGTGAACCCCCGAGCGAGGCGACGGGCGCAGCCCTCGGACTGGGCTGAACGCGCCACCCCCACCCTCCGACCCCGGGCTACCGGGAAGCCTTGTCCGCGGTGTCGTTCATGACGGCCTGCGCCGCGGCCTGCTCCCGCCGATCGAGCGTGGTCCTGATCGTCAGGTCGGAGCGGTACAGCACCTCTTGGCGGTCCTCGACGGTCGCACGGTAGGCAGTGTCATCGAGGATCAGGTGCGTGGCGTAGGCGCAGAGATACGCTCCCTGCGCCGAGCCGGTGCAGCCGTCGAGGGTGGGCGTGCCGGTGAGCCCGAGCTCGGTGGCGATGGCGTCGTCGTGCTCCTCCTGGGTGATCGTTCCGCGGGCGAGCATCGCGTCGATCACGAGGTTCCTGCGGTGCGGTGCCTGGAAGATCGCGTGCTCGCCGTTGTGCAGGGCGGAATCGATCAGGACGTCGGTGACGAACTGCTGGGTGATGGTCGAGGCACCGCGGGTCGTACTCGCTCGACAGATTGCTGGCGGTGGCCCCCATGATGACATCGAGGTCCACCCCGTCGTGGTCGTACAAGCGGTAATACTCGATGAGGACCAGGGCGTCCTGCATGCCCTGGGACGCCCGGTCGAGGGTCACCGGCTGCCGGTTCTCCTCCTGGAGGGTCCCGATGAACGACCCGTCCGCGGCCACGATCGTCGTCGACGCGTCCACCGTCGTTGTGAAGTACGAGCCGGACCTCGTCGTCGTCGTCGTCGCCGACGACGTCGAGGAGCTGTCCTAGTACCACCCAGGTCCATCACGGCGGGAAACCCTCATGACACCGGCCCCAGGACACCACCTACCGGACGCCGACGAGCGCGCTCCACCAGTGGCGTCGGAAGCACGACGAGAATTCATGGGACGGTGGTATCAGGCAACCCGAGGACGCCATGCACCGCAGCGGACGTGGATGTTCCAACAGCGGGCCATGGACACAAAAACAGGAGTGCAGGGCGCTTGGCCCTGCACTCCTGCCGCCCCCGGTGCCGTTTGCTCGACCCGCGGACTCCTTCCAGTCAAGGGCGAAGCGGCCCATGGATCAATCGGTGATTATCGGGTCCGGACCCAGCAAAGTGTGTGTGACCTGCTGGACCCGTGGGATGACGGGCTGCTTCCGTTATGAACGGCCCGTTCACAGGGATAGGTGCTCGGTCGGTGACTCGTCACAAACCCCCAGATGTGTCGGGGCATGATCTCGAGGATTACAGTGAGCACCAGCCGTCAGCGCGACAGATCCGACGTCGGAGGGTGCGAAGGGTGAGCGAGGATTCCATGGTGAGCAGGGGGATGCCGTCGTCCCACTACAGTGGCCGAGAGCGAGGGCGCGACCTCGCAACGGAGCTCGCGGAGCTCGCCCGGTCGCTCCAGCGGGAACCGGACTCGGACGCGATCGTCACCGGATTCGTCCACGCCGCCCTCGACCTGATCCCCGGCGTCGACGAAGGCTCCGTCAGCGTCGTCCTGGGACGCAAGAACATCGGCTCCCGCGGCGCATCCGGGGCCCTGCCGGAGCGCATCGACGCGCTGCAGATGGAGACCGGTGAGGGCCCGTGCCTGGAAGCGGCGTATCAGCACCGGACGATCCGGGTCCCGGACATGGCGCATGAGGACCGGTGGCCGCTCTTCGCGCAGCGGGCCACGGAGGCGGGCGCCCGGGGCATGCTCTCCATCCAGCTGTGGGTCGAGGGCGATGATCTCGGCGCCCTCAATCTCTACTCCTACGAGGCCGACGCCTTTACGGACGAGTCGGAGAACATCGGCCTGCTGGTGGCCTCGCACGCCGCCGTCGCGTTCGCCGAGGCCGAGAAGACCCGGCAGCTCCACGAGGCGATGGACTCCCGGGACGTCATCGGCCAGGCCAAGGGAATCCTCATGGAACGCCACAAGATCACCGGCGAGCAGGCGTTCATCGTGCTGTCCATGGCCAGCCAGCGCGCCCACATGAAGCTCTGGACCGTCGCGGATCACCTCATCAGCAGCGGCGAACTCCCCGGCAGACGGAATGCACGCTGATCCAGGTCCATCAGCTTTTCCAGGGGCGACCACAGCTGATCATGGCGGCCTCTAGCGCCATACCGCTGCGCAAAGAACCCAGCCTGAGATTGCCCTCGACGATGTCCCATCCGCAAGCTTCCGCGTCGTCATTCGGTCGTGGTGTGCCCTTGGAGTGACGTTCTGAGGCGCTTGATGCCGTCCCGGATCCTAGTCTTCGCGGTCGGTACGGGGATTCCGAGGCGATCAGCAACCTCGGCGTAGGTCAGGCCGGCATAGTAGGCCAGGCGGATCGCCTCACGCTGCGTTGGAGACAAATTGTTCAGACAAGCCCGGACTGCAGCGACTTCGAACTGCTGGATGACAGTGTCCGCGACCTGGTCGTAATCGATCTCCTGATTTTTGATCCCCCACGTCAGGTCCCTGACCCGGTGGGACTCCTCGGAGCGGACCTTGTCGACTGCGCGGCGGTGCGTGACGGTCAGGATCCACGACATCCCGGTTCCGAGGCCGGGATCGAACCGCACCGCGGCGCCCTGCCAGAGGGCGAGGAAGACATCCTGCGTCGTCTCGGCGCTCATCTCCGCGTCGACGAGGACTTTCCGAGCAAGCCCGTATACGCGGGCAGCGGTCTGCCGGTACAGGTCCTCGAACGCCCGCGGATCGCCCTGTCCGACCCGAACCAGAAGGGTTTCGATGTCACCCGCGCGATAGTCGCCAGATGATGTCGGCGGAGGGCAGGGAGAAGCCAGAGGAAAAAGACGGCCGAGAACCGGGTTCTGCGCGGTGTGCATAGGGCTGAGACCTTCTGATGACCGGTGGTGTGATCCAGGCGACGCTGCGACACATAGTGCCTCACACTGCCTGATTGCTAAACAACCTAAAGACAGCAAAGCACAACTACACCAGGTCCGACAGCACAAAAAACATGCGTCGATGATGTTGTTCGTCGGCCATCGTGACGCCCGCCTGCCCAGGTCCTCGACAGGATGGTCACATACCTCGTCCGTCGCTCGCACGCCCAGAGGACAGGGGGCAGCTCCGGAAGGCTCGGGCTCTCGTCAACCGGCCGCGGCGGATTGCCGGTCTATTGGCCCCACCGCATCGTCCATGGTGAACTAGTAAGTGTACTTATCTTCGAGGTCAAGCAGTCGGCCCGGAGATGAGCGCCCTCGCAGAAGGCCCGAGAACTCCCGCGCCGTCCACCACAGGTCACCAGCACCCGTCGCGGCCCCCATCATCTCGTTCACCAGAAAGATCAACCCATGGATACCCCACGCAGGTTCGACACCATCACCATCATCTTCAACCCGAACAGCACAGGGGACGCGCCGAAGCTCGCCGAGGAACTCGCCGACCAACTGACGCCTGCCTTACCGGACACGATCATCACCCTGCAACCCACCGAGCACGCAGGGCACGCGATCGACCTCGCCCGTGAAGCGGCCTCACAACCCAATGCGCTCATCGTGTCGGTCAGCGGGGACGGGGGCTACAACGAGGTGGTCAACGGGACCATGGCTAGCGGCAACCGCGAAGCGGTATGCGCGGTCCTGGCCGCCGGCAACGCCAACGACCACAGCCGGGTCACCGGCCGCAAACCCCTGGGCGAAGCAATCATCGAGGGCCGCGTACGGCAGATCGACGTGCTGCGGATCAGCATGGACGACACGGATGCGGACCCGGTGTACGCGCACTCCTACATCGGCTTCGGTCTGACACCGGTTGTCGCGATCGACCTGGAGAAGGGCGGCAAGGGCGCCGTCAAGGAGATGTTCTCCGTGGTGCGTACGTTCTCCAAGTTCAAGCCTTTCGAGATCCGTCAGAGCGACGGCACGCGCCGCACCTTCGACAGCCTCGTCTTCGCGAACATCTCCCAGATGGCGAAGTACGCAACCCTCAGCGAAGCCGGGGACCAACCCACTGACGGGAAGTTCGAGGTCATCACTTTCCCCCACATGGCGAAGTGGCGGATCCTGCTCACCGCACTGCGCGCAACGACGAAGGGCCTGGGCGACCAGCCGAGCTACGCCCAGTACCGGTTCTCGACCCTCAAGCCCATGCCCTACCAGATCGACGGCGAAGTACGATCGGTCGAGCCCGACACGGACATCACGATCGACAGCATCCCCCGCGCGCTCTCCATCCTCGGCTGAGCACCACCACACGTGCCCGCGCCCGATGTCGAGGCAGTCGTTCGCGGAGAACATCAGCGGAGCGCTGACCGGCACAGTGCCCGATCCAACCTCATCCCCATCGACGCGCAGTATGACTTTCAGCGATCCGCCCGGCCGAGGCTCGATGTACCTCGTCTCAATCTCGACGGTGTGGGTCCCCGCGGGCAGATGGGAATCGGACATGATCCTGGTTCGCTGGATCAGGAACAGGTTGTACTCGTAGGTGAACACACCGTCCACCATGAAGCAGGTAAGGCCGCCGGCTCCACCCAGCTTGTACAGCACCCCGTTCGCGCGATCGGGGGCGTCGAGCTCAAGGGTGATGATGGCGGGCCGGTTGCCGAGCTCCGGCACACAGAACTCCGGCATCCTGACGGTGTCGCCGGTCATCTCCCATTCGGTGTAGGGAGGGCTGATGCGATCCTCAGGATGCATGGGTCAACCGACCGGATCGGGGACCGCAGCACCGGAATCGGGACACTCCCTCGCTGTAGCCGACCCGGCGCCGGCGCCTCACGCCCGGGGATGCGCCTGCTCGTAGCTGCGGCGAAGCCGGTCGACGGATACATGGGTGTACAGCTGGGTCGTGGCCAGACTGGAGTGCCCGAGGATCTCCTGGACCGCGCGGAGGTCCGCGCCGCCGTCGAGCAGGTGCGTCGCGGCGCTGTGGCGCAGGGCGTGCGGCCCGCGCGCGGCGGTGTCGCCGAGGGCGTCGAGCGCGGTCCTGACCTGGGCCCGCACGGCACGCTGATCGATGCGCCCTCCGCGCCGCCCGAGGAAGAGGGCGGGGCCGCTCTTCCCGGTCACCCATTGCGGCCGGCCGCGCCGAAGCCAGTCGTCGACGGCGTGCGCGGCCGGAACGCCGTAGGGGACGGTGCGTTCCTTGGCCCCCTTGCCGAGTACCACGAGCGTGCGCCGTTCGGTGTCGAGGTCGTCGACGTCGAGACCCACCAGTTCCCCCACGCGGACGCCCGTCCCGTACAGCAGTTCGAGCATGGCCCGCAACTGCAGCTCGTGCGGGTCCCCCTGCCCGGTCCTTTCGGCCGCACTGGTGAACATCGCGGAGGCTTGCGGCTGGCTGAGGACGGCGGGGAGGGTGCTGATGCGTTTGGGGGCGCGGAGGCGGAGGGCCGGGTTGGCGGGGACAAGCTCCTCGCGGACCGCCCAGTCCATGAAGGAGCGGACGGACGCGGACCGCCGGGCGATCGTCGCCCGTGACAGCCCTGCGGCGTCGAGCGCTCCGAGCCACGCGCGGAAATGCCGCAGTTCCAACTGCGTGAGCATGGTGACGCCCGACTCCCCCGCGTGCAGCAGGAAGAGTTCGACGTCCTTCAGGTACGCGCGCACCGTGTGTTCGGAGCGGTTGCGCTCCCGCGTCAGGTAGTCCGCGAACCGGTCGAGGCCCGTGCGGAACTCACCGGTCACGTCGGTAGTGCTGTCTGCCATGAAATCCTCCGTTCCCCAGTATCCACGGGAGCCGCTTCGACATCCCGCACCGACCCCGATTACGGGCAGCCTGACTACGAATACCATCACGGCTGCAGGCCGCCTCCGCGCCCGATTGCCGGTCCGGGTACTGAACCGGGATTCACTGGATGGCCCCGTTCCAGCTCGAGGAGTGCGGTCTTGGTCTCGGTTCCCGCGGCATACCCGACCACGGAACCGGTACTGCCGACGACCCGGTGCCCTGGCACGATGATCGACACGGGATTGCTGCGCACCGCCACCCCGATCGCGCGTCCCATCCGGGGATTGCCGAGCTGGGCGGCAATATCGCGGTAGCTGCGGGTCTCCCCGTAGGGAATAGCGCTCAGCGCACGCCAGACCCGGTACTGGAACTCGGTGGCATGGAGCTCCAGCGGGGTGACGAAGGTGAGCCGTGATCCGGCGAAGTACTCACCGAGCTCCTGGTCGGCCTGGAGCAGCAGGTCGACGGTGCGGTCGAGCGGGACCGTCGCTCGGACATCCGGGGCCGGCGGTGCGTCCGGCGTCCGGAGTCGATCAGCCGTGATGGGGTCCCCCAGATGCGCCCGATCCGGGGCCGGGGAATGCCCCTCGTGGTAAAGGCCGACGATCGCACCGGCTCGGGCGACGATCGTGAGGCGCCCTATCGGGGATGGGATCGTGTGATGCCATCGGCCGGTCCCGGCATCGGTGGGATGGGTCAGGTCCATGAGTGTCCTCCGTGGTAGCGGGTCCGGATAGCGGGGTCCGGTGGGGCCGCGGTGGTGTGTGCGAGTGAGGCCGTGGGACAGCAGTGCAGGGTCATGTCCTCCGGCGGCACCACCCGCCGTCGGCCCTGACGGCGAGTCCCGCCAGCTCGAGGCGCGCGAGACCGCTGATGACTTCGCGTGTGGACAGGCCCGCGACGACGGACAGCTTGTCCACCGTCGTCGCAGCACGGACCGGCAGGCCGTCCAGCAGCAGCAGGTCCGGCACGGTCAGGCCGTCGTGGTCCAGGACGGGGGCGGCCTCGGCTCGCAACCGGTCGCCGAGCGGTTCGGCGCCCAGCGGGCCGGCGAGTTCGACGACGTCGGCAGCGTCCGTGACGCATACTGCCGTACCGTCCCTCAGCAGCCGGTGGCACCCCGCGGAGTTCGCCGAATGTACGGAGCCCGGCACCGCGCCGACCGGGCGACCGAGCCCGGCCGCATGGTGAGCGGTATTCAGCGCTCCCGAGCGCCACCGAGCCTCGACCACCACGGTGACCGCGCTGAGCGCCGCGATCAACCGGTTGCGCTGCAGGAACCGCCAGCGCGTCGGGGAGCTTCCGGGTGGGACCTCCGAGACGAGCACCCCCTCGTCCGCGATCACCCGCAGGAGCTCCTCGTTCCCTGCGGGGTAGTACCGGTCGATCCCGCAGGCGAGGATCGCAATCGTGGCGGCGCCGTCCCCTCCCGCGGTCGTGGCGAGTGCCGCCCGGTGTGCCTGCGCGTCGATGCCGTAGGCTCCGCCCGAGACGACCGTATAACCGCGGGTGGCGAGGCCCGCGGCCATCTCGGCGGTGACGGAGGATCCGTAGGAGGTGCCGTCCCGCGACCCGACGAGCGAGGCGAGACCCGTGGACGGCGGGATCGCGTGCCGGCCCCGCACCCAGAGGCACAGGGGTGCGGCCTGCTGCAGATCGTCCAACGCCGCCGGCCAGTCGGCGGACTCCGGGATGACGAGGCGTCCACCGAGCCGGTCGAGGGTCGCCAGGTCCCTCTCGGGTGCAAGGTCGCGCAGGCGCGGCGCCCATCGGGCCAGCCCGTCCTCCAGGGGGCGGCGTCCGCCGTCCGGGATATCGAGTGCTTCCATCAGCCGTCGATGGACGCCGGTGCCTACTCCGATCTCGCGTCGGGCGATGCGCAGGGCGTCCTGCGGGCCGACGACCGACACCAGCCCCAAGCCGATGCTGTCGGAGGGTTCGAACAGGCGTGACAGCGCAGCCCTGGCGAGGCGGAGGTCCTGCTGCTTCCCGCTCATGCGGCACGCTCCTGCAGGCGGAAACCGAGGGCAGTGCCGACGTCGTCCGCGTCCGGGTGGGAGCGCCCCGCGAGGTCGGCGATGGTCCACGCCACGCGCACCACCCTGTCCCAGCCCCGCGCACTGACGAGGTTCCGGTCGAGCGCCCGGTCGAGCGGAGCCGTGACCGCACGCGGAAGCGCGAGCTCTCCGCGGAGGATCCGCCCCTGGACCTCCGCGTTGGTGGCGTAGCCCCAGCGATGGAGGCGTTCGCGCTGGGCCGCGCGCGCCGCCGCGACCCGGCCCGCGACGGCGGCGGAGGGCTCGGGCGGCCGGACGTCCATGTAGTCGGCCAGGCTCAGGCGCTGGACGGCCAGCTGCAGGTCGACGCGGTCCAGCAGCGGGCCGGACAGGCGGTTGAAGTATCTCCGGCGCTGCTGGGCGGTGCACAGGCAGTCGATCCCCTTGCCGTTCGCGAGACCGCAGGGACAGGGATTGAGGGCCAGGACGAGCTGGAACCGCGCCGGGTAGGACGCCGTGCCGGAGGCTCGGTGCAGGACGAGCATGCCGCTCTCGAGCGGCTCGCGCAGCGCCTCGAGGACGCGCCGCTCATATTCCGGCGCCTCGTCGAGGAACAGGATGCCTCGATGGGCGCGGGAGGCCGCCCCTGGTCTCGGAATGCCGCTGCCGCCCCCGATGATGGAGGCGGGCGTCGCCGTGTGGTGCGGACTCTCGAAGGGCGGCTTCCGTACCAGTTCGGTACACAGCCGCTCACCGGAGAGGCTGTGGATCGCCGTCACCTCCATCGCCTGGTCGTCCTCGAGGTCCGGGAGGATGCCGGGCAGCCGCTCCGCGAGCATCGTCTTGCCGGCGCCGGGCGGTCCGACCATCAGGAAGTGGTGGGCGCCCGCGGCGGCGATCTCCAGTGCGAACCGCGCTTCCTGCTGGCCCGCGATGTCGGAGAGATCCCGGGCGGGTCCGGATCGGACCGTGGGCGGAACGGGGTCGCTGCGGACGGCGGGCTCGGGCAGTGCGACCCGGGCGGCGTCCGCCCCGAAGGCCAGCGCCACCTCGGCGAGCGTGCGGTAGGACCCGACGTCGGCGGCCGGGACAAGAGCGGCCTCCGGTGCGTTCTCCTCCGCGACGATGATCCGATGGTGACCGGCCTCGACAGCAGCCATGACGGCGGGCAGCACGCCGCGAACCGGCCGGAGCTGCCCGTCCAGGCCGAGCTCGGCGATGAAGACCGTGGAGCCGACCCCGCGGACGTCGCCCGCCGCGGCCAGCGCGGACATGACGATCGCGAGGTCGAAGGCCGATCCACGCTTCGGCAGGGATGCCGGAATGAGGTTGACGGTGATCTTCCGTCTGCTGAGCGGCACACCGGCGTTGCGGGCTGCGGCCCTGATGCGGTCCTTGGCCTCGTTGAGCGACGCGTCGGGCAGGCCGAGCAGCACGAAGGCCGGCAGTGTCTGGCCGATGTCCGCCTCGACCTCGACGACGTGCCCGTTCATGCCAACCAGGGACACCGCGTAGGTCCGTCCGAGCGCCATCAGAGCACGGCCCGCACATGTTCGATGCGCGGGCTTCCCGTGCCATCGTCGAGCACGCCGACGGCGTCGATGCGGAAACCACTGAACCGCAGGTTGTGTGCGCGCGCCCACCGTGAAGCAAGCAGGTAGAGCCGTTCCAGCTTGTCGGCCGTAATGGCCTCGAGGGGCTGCCCGAAATCATCCGAACTGCGTGTCTTGACCTCCACCACCACGAGGGTGGATCCGTCCACCGCCACGAGGTCGATCTCCCCCGCCGGACACCGCCAGTTCCGATCCACGATCCTCAGACCGGCCCGCTCCAGGAAGACCGCGGCGATCGCTTCGCCGCGCCGCCCCAATTGATCCTTCGCCAACATGGCTACCACCTCCGCGCCCAGCCTCGTCCGGACAGACCGGCGCGGAGAGGCCCCAGACGGCTATGTGGACAACCCGGAGACACTACCGCGCGTCCACGGAACCGACGACAGCACTGGTGGACAGGCCGGCGTCGGCCTAGCGTGGAGGTGCAGCGGCAGCCGCCCGGCCGCCGTGCCGTCGACGGATGGAGGACATCGTGTCAGAGCAGAGGAAGGTCCTGGGCATCGAAGGGGAACTGCTGCAGCAGCAGGCGGAGGCCCAGGCCGGGGCGTGGCCAGGGACCGGGCCATCGGCGGGCGGCGGAACGGGCGGCTCGGAGGCCGACCGGCAGGAGCAGGACACGCCCCTCGAGGCCGGCGCCGGCTGGCACGAGGTGGGGATCGCCGGCGAGGGGACGGGCGGCTCGGAGGCCGACCGCCTGGAGCAGGCCGCCGACGTGCCGCTCGACGCCGAGGAGGCCTTCCCTCACGGGAGCGGGGACGACGAGGACGCCGTTCCACACGTGGAAGACGACGGGGACGGGGACGCCGACGGCCTGGAATGACGTCGGCGCACCGCGCGGGGCGTCAGTTGCCCAGGGTGCCATCCTTGGGCAGGGCGATGTCGTCCGACTTGGCGAGCTCTTCGACGTTGACGTCCTTGAACGTGATCACGCGGACGTTCTTCACGAAGCGGGCCGAGCGGTAGACATCCCACACCCACGCGTCCTGGAGCGTCAGGTCGAAGTAGACCTCACCGTCGGCGGATCGTGCCTGAAGGTCCACGTGGTTCGCGAGGTAGAACCGGCGCTCGGTCTCCACGACATAGCTGAACAGTCCCACGACGTCCCGGTACTCGCGGTAGAGCTGGAGCTCCATGTCGGTTTCGTAGTTCTCAAGATCCTCGGCACTCATCCGACCATCATCCTCCACTTTGCATTCGGGCCGTGTCAGGCCGCGCCAGGCTTCCCAGACGCCAGGTCTTTCGGTGGTACCCACTCGGGCCGACCGCGTCGATGGCCGCGCGATGGCTTTCCGTCGCGTAGCCCTTGTTCACGTCCCACCCGAAGTCCGGATGGTCGGCGGCGAGGGACACCATCAGGGCGTCACGCTCCACCTTGGCCAGCACGCTGGCCGCCGCAACGCTCAGGCACTTCAGGTCGGCCTTGATCCGCGTGTGTACGGGGGCCGTGCAACCGTGCACGTCGACCTGCTCGACGGCGGCGTCCCCGGCATCGTCCGTCCCGAACAACGCCCCCTGTGACTGCGCCGAGAGCCAGTCGTGGTTACCGTCGAGGATGACGACGTCGGGGGTGACGGTCCCGAGGACCGAAGTCCACGCCCTGCTCCCGGCGGTGCGCAGCGCGGCCATCAGGCCCAGCGCGTCGATCTCGACGGCCGAAGCATGGCCGACGGCGGAGGCAACGGACCAGCGGCGGATGCGGGGCACCAGGGCCTCGCGCTCGGCGGCCGGGAGCAGCTTGCTGTCCCGCACGCCCCGTAGCGGGGACGGCGCGCCGAGGTCGACGACGACGATGCCGACCGATACCGGTCCGGCCAGCGCGCCTCTGCCCACTTCGTCGCAACCGGCCACGTATCGATGGCCGGCGGAGGCGAAGGACTTCTCGATGCTCAGCGTGGGAGCGGTGGAGCGTTTCCTGCGCAGGGCCGTCATGATCCGGTCGGGGTGGGGGCAGGCACGGGTGTGGTGGGAACGGTGGGCTGCGTGCCGGGTGCGGGCTCGGGCACGTCGTCGAACACCTCCATGGGGGTGGTGAGGAAGCCGAGACGGTTCAGCGGCCAGGCGATGACCGCGGCCTTGCCCTCGACGTCCTCGATGTCGACGAAGCCCGCGCCGGGCTTCGTCTGGTTGGCCCGCGAGTCGGCGGATGCGTTGCGGTGGTCCCCCATCACCCAGAGCTTGCCCTCGGGTACGACGACGTCGAAGGGGACGTCGGAGGGGTTGGCCCCCGGGTAGAGGTAGGGCTCGGTGAGCGGCTCGCCGTTGACCGTGAGGCGCGCCTGGGCGTCGCAGCAGATGACGTGGTCCCCTGGAAGCCCGATGACGCGCTTCACCAGGTGCTGCTGGGACTCGTCGGGGGCGAGCCCGATGAAGACGAGGGCCTCTCTGAACCAGCTGACCTGCGTCTCGGCCTGGGCGGGGAGCCAGCCCTCGGTATCACTGAAGACGACGATGTCCCCGCGCTGCAGGTCGAACGGCTGCGGCACCAGCTGGTTGACGAAGATGCGGTCGTCGATCTCCAGGGTCTCCTCCATGGAGCCGGAAGGGATGAAGAACGCACGGAAGAGGAAGGTCTTGATGAGGAACGAAAGCACCAGCGCGATCACGATGATCGTGCCGAGCTCCTTCAGCCACGCGCCGAGGCCTCGATCGCGGCTCTTGCCGTCGCGCCGTCGCTCCCTGGGTGCGTCGGGTGCGGTGCCGTCCGCGGAGTATGCGCGGGGCTCGGACGCGGAGGGTGCGCCTGGATCGGACGCCGATGATACGGGGGCCTCGGCCCGCGAAGAGGACTTCCTGCGGAAGCTCCGTGCCATGTGAACAGTTTCCTCTGTATTCGTGATGCCCGGCTGCCGATGGTGCCGGCGAGCGGCCTTCGACAGGCGACCCGCGCACCGGTTGGACGTCAGTCGGACAGTCGGTCGATCGTGCCCGACCGGTCCAGTGGCCAGACTAGCTGAAAGGCCCGCCCGATGATCCGATCCTCGGCGACGAGCCCGCCGCCCGGTGCTCCGAGCAGCGACCGGGAGTCCGTCGACGCCGACCGGTAGTCGCCGAGGAGCCACAGCCGCCCCTCGGGGACGACGACGTCGAACCGCGTGGTGCTCGCGACGTCGCCCGGATGGACGTACGGCTCGTCGAGGACGGTCCCGTTGACCGTCAGGGATCCGTCCGCGCTGCAGCACACCAGGTGGTCCCCGCCGACCCCGATCACGCGCTTGACGTAGGTGGTGTCGTTGCCTGCCAGCCCGAGCCACTGCCCCGCGCCGGCCAGGACGCGTTCGGGGAGGCTCCGCGGATCCGTGATCGGGTCGAAGGATCCGCGGCCGTCGAAGACGACGACGTCGCCGGGCCGGATGTCCTGATTTGCGAGCTTAGTCACGAGCACCCGGTCGCCCTCGGTGAGCAGGGGCTCCATGGACGCCGACGGTATCGAGTAGATGTCCACGAGGAATCCGCGCACGAGACCGGTGACGAGGACGGCGAGGACGACGGCGGAGAACACGAAACGCCAGCCCACGAAGCGGGGCCGGCGTTCCGGGTGCCCTCCAGCCGGAGACCGGGAAGCGGGCGTTTCATGCACCTTCAGGGAGTTACTTGACCGTCTTGGGGTCGCGCTTCTCCTTGATCTTGGCTGCCTTGCCGCGCAGTTCGCGCATGTAGTACAGCTTGGCGCGGCGCACATCGCCCTTGGAGACAACTTCGATCTTGTCGAGGACCGGGCTGTGCACGGGGAACGTACGCTCCACGCCGACACCGAAGCTCACCTTGCGGACCGTGAAGGTCTCGCGGATGCCGTCGCCCTGGCGGCCGACGACGAAGCCCTTGAAGATCTGAACACGGGTGTTCTTGCCTTCGATGATGTTGACGTGGACGTTGACGGTGTCGCCGGCGCGGAAGTCGGGGACGTTGTCGCGGAAGGATCCGGCGTCGACTGAGTCGAGAATATGCATGGTGATGCTCCTGGTGAACGCCACAGGTCATTCACGTTGGTCACGGCGCTCAAGGATCGGGCACGCGGCCCGGACTATGACGCCGAAGAAGATGTCCGGCCAATCCGATGATTCGGTGGTCGGTGTGTTGAACTGTTGGCCGCACGCCCCCTGTGGCAGGGTCCGGCCCAGTGGACACAGAGCACGATTATTCCACAGGGCCGACGCCAACCGCTAATGCTGGGGTCTCGTGAGCCTGCCGTCGACGACGTCGAAACCCGCGGCGCGCAGCGCGGCGAGGTCCGCCTTCCCGAGAGCTGCGGTGTCCACGCGGTCGAGGAGGTCGGGGCGCCGGTCGGCGGTGCGCCGGAACTGCTCGAGCCGCCGCCACTGCGCGATCTTCGCGTGGTTGCCGCTCAGCAGCACCTCCGGAACCTCGCGGCCGCGCCACGACGACGGCTTGGTGTACACGGGGTATTCGAGCAGGCCGTCCGCGTGGGATTCCTCGACGAGGGATTCCGGGTTCCCGACGACGCCGGGGATGAGCCGGGCGATGGCCTCGACCATGGCGAGCACCGCCACTTCCCCACCGTTGAGCACATAGTCGCCGAGCGATACCGGCCGGACGTCGAACTCCGCGCGCGCCCAGTCGACGGCGCGTTCATCGATGCCCTCGTACCGGCCGCACGCGAAGACCAGATGGTCGACCTCGGCAAGGTCGTACGCCATCGCCTGGTCGAACACGGCGCCCGCGGGGGACGGCACGATGAGGGTGGGCCGTGCGTCCGCGGGCGCGTCCGTCCGGACGGTCTCCAGCGCCTGCGCCCAGGGCTCGGGTTTCATGACCATCCCGGCGCCGCCGCCGTAGGGGGTGTCGTCCACTGTCCGGTGCCTGTCGGTGGTGAAGGACCGCAGGTCGTGGATGCGGACGTCGAGCACGCCGTCCTGGCGTGCCTTGCCGATGAGGGACAGGTCGAGTGCGGCGAGGTACTCCGGGAAGATGGAGACGACGTCGATGCGCACTAGTCGCGTGTCCCGCCCGGGCCGGAATCCGCGGGAGACCCAGCGGGGGCACCGGTCGACGTGTCGGCCGCGGCGTCGCGGGAGAGGTCGTCGCCGTCGTCGGGCGCCTGGTTGGAGCCGGGCGTGTTGAGGTCGAAGAGCCCGGCCGGCGGCACGATGGTCACGAAGCCCGCCTCCGGGTCCACCTCGGGCACGATCGAGGTGACGAACGGTACGAGTGCCTCGTGGCCGTCGGCGAGTTCGACGACGAGGAGGTCCTGGACCGCCATGGTCCGCAGGGCGGTGACCCTGCCGACGGACGCGCCGTCCACGCGGGCGTCCAGGCCGACGAGCTCGTGCTCGTACCAGGCGTCGTCGTCGTCCTCCTGAGCGCCGGCCGTGTCAATGAAGAGCTGGGCGCCGCGCAGGGTCTCCGCCTGGTTCCGGTCTGCCACCTGCTCGAAGCCGACGATCAGGATGTCCTTGTTCCACCGTGCCTTCACGACCGTCAGTTCGGTGACCGCCGCGCCCTCGACGCGAAAGATCCCGCCCGGCTCGAAGCGGTCCTCCGGGGCATCGGTGAAGAGCTGGACCGTCACCTCTCCGCGGATGCCGTGGGGCTTCCCGATCCTGGCTACGAGTACGTCCATGGTGGTGCTCCTGCTGATGGATGGCTGATACGTGGGTACTACGGGGATAGACGGGAACGGCCCCACCACCAGGACCTGGTGGTGGGGCCGTTCAGCACGCTGTTCGGCGTGAGGCTCTGGGCGGGTCAGTCGCGGCGGCGGTCGGTGTCGACGACGTCGACCCGCACCGGTTCGCCGTCCGCGAGGGCCGACACCACGGTGCGCAACGCACGGGCGGTGCGGCCCTGGCGCCCGATCACACGGCCGAGGTCCTCCTGGTGGACGCGGACCTCGAGCGTCTCGCCGCGGCGGTTGTTCTTCGCGGATACCCTGACGTCGTCAGGGTTGTCGACGATGCCGCGGACGAGGTGCTCCAGAGCTTCGGCCAGCAAGTTACTCTGCCTCGGTGGCTTCCGCGGCGGCGTCGTCGGCCTTCTTCGCCTTTGGGGTGATGGCCTCGGGGACGATCACGGAGCCCTTTTCGGGGGCGACGAACGCCTCCTTGGCGGCCTTGGTCCTCAAGGTGCCTTCCTGGCCCTTGAGTCCCTTGAACTTCTGCCAGTCACCGGTGATCTTCAGCAGGACGGAGACCTGCTCGGTGGGCTGCGCGCCGACACCGAGCCAGTACTGCGCACGGTCGGAGTCGATCTCGATGAACGAGGGCTCCTCGGTGGGGTTGTACTTGCCGATCTCTTCGAGGGCACGGCCATCACGCTTGGAGCGTGAATCCATGACGACGACGCGGTAGAACGGTGCGCGGATCTTGCCCATGCGCTTGAGGCGAATCTTTACGGCCACTTGTGTGGTCACTCCTTGTAAGTGAAAAGGGGCGAACCCGTCGTCCTGCTCCCGTGGGGCGGGCCATTCATGAGGGTTCTTCAGGACACAATGCGCGCGCAGAGAGAGGGGCTGCACGGATCGAGTACGGATCCATTGTGCCAGACCACCGTGCTTTAGGCGATTCCGCCGGACGCGTCGTCGGCGGTCACCCTGAGCCGGTTCCGCCAGGGATCCTCGAAACGCAGTTCGGCCCCGGCGTGGTGGCTCGCGACGCGCGCGTGGGCCAGGCGCTCCGCCAGGGCCCCGACCTCGTCCGCCGACGGCACCCGGATGAGGACCTCACCAAGGCCGAGGGTGTCCTTCCGCGGCCCGGCACCCCGGCTGTTCCACACGTTCATGGCCATGTGGTGGTGGTAGCCGCCGGCGGAGACGAAGAGTGCCTGGTCGTGCCACCCGGCGGTGCGCTCGAACCCGAGGACGTCCACGTAGAAGCTGTGGGCCGTGCCGACGTCGCCGACCTGCAGGTGGACGTGGCCCACGCCGGCCGCCCTCGACTCCGCCTGCACCACCGCGTCCTCGGTGAGGTGCCGGTCGAGGTAGTCGCGGGGAGGCAGGGGAAGGCTGTCCATCACGACAGTGCGGGCGCCGCGCTCATCGCTCGTCCAGTTCCACCGGTGGCGGGGGCGGTCGACGTACAGTTCGATGCCGTTCCCTTCGGGATCGGTGAAGTAGAACGCCTCGCTCACGAGGTGGTCCGCGCTGCCCACGTAGGTACTCAGCTCGTGCCGTGCGGCGGACGCGACGGCGGCGGCCAGGTCTGCGCGGTCCTCGAAGAGGACGGCGGTGTGGAAGAGGCCGGCCGCGCCCCGTGGCGGGAGTTGCAGGTGCCGGGCCGCCTCGAGGCGGAGGACGGCATTCCCCCGGCGACCGAGGACGACGGCATCGGCTCCGTCCTCGATCACTTCGAGGCGCAGGGCGTCGGTGTAGTAGCGGGTCAGCCCTGACAGGTCGCCGACCTTGAGGGTCAGCGTCCCCATGGCGGTGTGGGTGGGCAGCAGGTCCTGCTCGTGCATGTCGGCTCCTCGGAGGGGAAGGGTCTCCACTGCACAACTTATTGAAGCTTCAACTTATTCCGGGGCGGCCGAGACGACCTCTCCGCGCAGCACCACGGTCCGGAGGGACGCGAGGGTGCCCACATCCACCCGTGGATCGGCCGCGCAGACCACGGCGTCGGCGCTCGCACCCTCCTCGATTCCCGGGAAGCCCAGCCACGCGCGCGCCGACCAGCAGGCGGCATCGAGCGCCGCGATCGGGCCCAGGCCTGCGGCGGCCAGGGCTGCCACCTCGTCCGGAAGCCTGCCGTGGACGATGACGCTGCCGGCGTCCGTGCCTGCGTAGACGGCGATGCCGGCGTCGTGGGCGTGCCGGACCATCGCTTCGCGGCCGCTCCACAATCGGCGCATGTGCGCCGCGTAGTCGGGATACTTGCCGGCAGCGCCGTCCGCGATGGCGGGGAAGGTGTCGATATTGATCAGCGTGGGGACGATCGCCACGCCCTGCTCCACGAACCGGGGGATGTGCCGCGGCAGCATGCCGGTGGCGTGTTCGATGCAGTCGATGCCGGCGTCGAGCATGCCGTCGAGCGTCTCGGCGGCGAAGCAGTGGGCCGTCACGCGGGCACCCTCCGCGTGTGCGGCGTCGACCGCTTCCTTCAGGGCTTCGGGGGGAAAGGCCGGCGCGAGGTCGCCCAGGGAGCGGTCGATCCAGTCCCCCACGATCTTGACCCACCCGTCGCCGCGCCGCGCCTGCTCCGCGACGGCCCCGGCCAGCTGGGCCGGTTCCACCTCGACGGCGTAGTCGCGGAAGTAGCGGCGGGTCCTCGCCACGTGCCGGCCCGCACGCACCAGGCGCGGGAGGTCCGCGCGGTCGTTCATCCACCGCGTGTCATTGACGACACCGGCGTCCCGGATGAGCAGCGTGCCGGCGTCGCGGTCCTGCAGTGCCTGCCGTTCTGCCACCGCGTCGGGCACGCGCCCCCGCCGGTCCAGGCCGACATGGCAGTGCGCGTCGACGAGGCCCGGCAGCACCCATCCCTCGATGGTCCGCAGCGGGCGGCCGGGCGGGCGACGAAAGGTGAAGCAGCCGTCCTGTACGTAGACGTCGCCCACCGCCTCGGACGGCGAGAGCAGCACCGTCCCGGTGAGGTGCAGGAAACCGGGACCGTCAGGCAGCACCGAGCCCGCCGGCCTGCGGTCCTCATACCGCTGACTCACGCGGCGGCCTGCCGTCGGCGCGCACGCAGGAAGGACCGGATGAGCGCATCGCCCTCTGCGGTGTCGTGCGGCCGGTGCCCGCCCGGAGTCACCCGGTGGATCGCGCCCGTGCCGGCGAGGTAGTCGGCCACCTCCTCGTACAGGGGCTCCCATCCGCCGGTCAGCACCAGGGTCGGCACGCCGGGGACGATCGCCAGCGGAGCCTCCCAGGGAGGGCTCTGGAGCCGCAGCCGCGCGGCGTCCCGGCGGTCGTCACCCGTGGCGGGCGTCCGCGCATCGGTGTCGAACACGCGCCGCACGAAGGCGCGCAGGAAGTCGTCGTCGGACATCGCATGACGTCCGGCAAAGAGCGGCTTCATCAGGGCGAGGTGCGCCGCGGTGGCCGGCAGTCCGGCCGTGAGGGAGAAGCACGCCGGCTCGACGAGGACGAGCGAACGCACCAGGTCAGGACGCTCGACGGCGAGCATCATCGCCGCCACGGCGCCCTGCGAATGGGCGACGACGTGTCCCCCACCGCCCAGGGCATCGGCGACGATCTCCTGGTCCCGGTCATGGTCGGTGGCGACGGGCTCGTCGGTCGCGGAGAACCCGTGCCGGCGGACGTACAGGCAGTCGAAGTCGATGGACAGGCCGTGCTGCCGGGGCCACGCCGCAGCACCGAACGGACCGCTGCCGTGGACGAACACCACGCGCTCGGCGACCATCACGGATCCGCGCACATCGCGGTGCGGGGTCCCCGCGGGCCGGGTTCCGACAACACCCGCGGTCTACTTCCCGAGGAACTTCTCGAAGCCCTTGGGAAGATTCATCGCGGACGGGTCGAAGTCCTGCTGCCCACCGAAAGCGGCGCCGGTGGGCGCTGCCTTGCGTGCGGCCGCGCGCCGGGCCTCCGCCTCCTGGCGCTCCTGGGCGGCCTTCGCGGGGTTGCCCGAGCGCGGCTTCTTCTTGTCCTTCGCGGCGACGGCCTTGTTCTTGCGGGGTCCGCCGAAGCCCCCCGGACCGGCCATGCCGGGCATGCCCGGGATGCCCCCGCCGGAGGCCATCTTCTTCATCATCTTCTGGGCCTGCGTGAAGCGCTCCAGCAGGCCGTTGACCTCGGAGACGTGGACGCCGGAACCGCGGGCGATCCTCGCGCGGCGCGAACCGTTGATGATCTTGGGGGCGACGCGCTCGTGCGGGGTCATCGAGCGGACGATGGCCTCCACGCGGTCGATCTCCCGCTCGTCGAAGTTCTCCAGCTGCTCCCGCATGTTCGCGGCGCCCGGCATCATCATGAGCATCTTCTTCATGGAGCCCATGTTGCGGATCTGCTGCATCTGCGTGAGGAAGTCGTCGAGGGTGAAGTCCTCCTGGTCGGCGAACTTCTTCGCCATCCGCGCCGCTTCGTCCTTGTCCCAGGACTGCTCGGCCTGCTCGATCAGGGTGAGGATGTCACCCATGTCGAGGATGCGCGAGGCCATGCGGTCGGGGTGGAACAGCTCGAAGTCGGCGAGGCCCTCACCCGTGGAGGCGAACATGACCGGCTTGCCCGTCACGGATGCGACCGAGAGGGCGGCACCACCGCGGGCGTCGCCGTCGAGCTTGGTGAGCACGACGCCGGTGAAGTCCACGCCCTCGTTGAAGGCGAGCGCCGTGTTGACGGCGTCCTGGCCGATCATCGCGTCGATGACGAACAGCACCTCGTCGGGGCTGATGGCCGCACGGATGTCGGCGGCCTGCTGCATGAGTTCGGCGTCCACACCGAGGCGTCCGGCGGTGTCGACGATGACGACGTCGTGCAGCCGGGTACGGGCCTCGGCGACACCCTGACGGGCGACGGCGACCGGGTCACCGGTGGCAGCCTCGAATTCGGAGCTGACGCCCGGGTGCGGCGCGTAGACGGGGACGCCGGCCCGCTCGCCGTTGACCTGGAGCTGGCGGACGGCGTTGGGGCGCTGGAGGTCGCACGCGACGAGCAGCGGGCTGTGGCCCTGGCCCTTGAGCCACTTGGAGAGCTTGCCCGCGAGCGTGGTCTTTCCCGCGCCCTGCAGGCCCGCGAGCATGATGACGGTGGGCGGGTTCTTCGCCAGCCGGATGCGCCGGGTCTCGCCGCCGAGGATCCCGACGAGTTCCTCGTTGACGATCTTGACGATCTGCTGGCCGGGGTTCAGGGCCTGCGAGACCTCGAGGCCGAGGGCGCGTTCCTTGACGGCGGCCGTGAAGGCGCGGACCACGGGGACGGCGACGTCGGCGTCGAGCAGGGCGCGACGAATCTCGCGGACCGTGGCATCGATGTCCGCCTCGGTGAGGCGGCCCTTGCCGCGCAGGTTCTTGAAGGTTGCAGTCAGCCGGTCGGAGAGTGAATTGAACACGTGCCGTGCACTACTTTCATCGGGGACTTTGGAGACTCAACTTCCAAGGGTATCAACTGGGGACCTCCGGGGAGCGCTCGACGACGCGTCCCGGGCCACCTTGTGGCCCTCCCCCGCGGAGGGACGGGCGCGACCGCAACCCGCCTCGCCGACGCAGGACACCTGACGACAGAAGTGGCAAGGTGAAGAGGTGGACACTTCTTCGCTCGCAGAGCACGACACCATCCCCGCCGACGCCGAGACCCGCGTGAGGACGCTCCTGATCCTCGGAGCCTCCGGCGACCTCACCGGGCGCCTTCTCCTGCCGGGACTCGCGCGGCTCATCCGCCTCGGCCGTGCCGACGGGCTGAAGCTGGTGGGCGCGGGCTCCGACGACTGGACCGACGAGCAGTGGCGTGCGCGGGTGGACGACTCCTTCGCCGTCGCCCGAGAGAAGGCGGACGACGTGGGGCGGGCATCCCTGCAGCAGGTGCGCGACGACAGCTGGTACCAGTTCCTCGACGTCACCAAGGACGGACTGGCCGACCTGGTGCAGGGCCTGGAAGGACCGGTGGCCATCTACTTCGCGTTGCCCCCGGCCGTCAGTCAGCTGGCGTGCGGCGCCCTCGGACCGGATTCGCTGCCGAAGAGCACCCGTCTCGTGATGGAGAAGCCCTTCGGCACCGACCAGGCGAGCGCGCACGAACTCAACGAGAAGCTCTCGGGACTGGTCCCCGAGCAGAACATCCACCGGGTGGACCACTTCCTCGGCAAGGCGACGGTGTTCAACATCCTCGGCCTCCGGTTCGCCAACCGTATCCTCGAGCCGGTGTGGAACAACCTCCACATCGAGAAGGTCGAGGTGATCTTCGACGAGGACCTCGCCCTCGAGAACCGGGCCCGCTACTACGACGGCGCCGGTGCGCTGCGCGACATGATCCAGAGCCACCTGCTGCACGTCATGGCACTCCTGGCCCTGAACCCGCCGTCGACCCTGCACGAGAGGGACCTCCGCGATCACATCGGCTCCGTCCTCCGGGCCAGCTCGGTGGACCTGGACAGTCCGGGCAGCAGCCGCCGGGCACGCTATGCGGCGGGCACGATCGGCGACCGGGAGGTCCCCGACTACGCCGCCGAGCCCGGCGTCGACCCGGAGAAGGGCACCGAGACGCTCGCCGAGATCACCGTGTCCATCAACAACGAGCGCTGGTCCGGTGTGCCGTTCGTCCTCCGCTCCGGCAAGGCGCTCGGCCTGAAGCGCAAGGAGGCCGTCATCACCTTCCGGCCCGTGAACCACCTGCCCGTCGGGTTCACGGGCCAGGACGCGCCGACGAAGCTGCGCATCGGATTCGGTCCCGACACGCTGCAGCTCGAGATCGACGTGAACGGGCCCGGCGATATCTTCGCTCTCGACCGGGCAACCCTCAGCGCCGACCTCAACGCGACCGACCTCCTTCCCTACGGCGAGGTGATCGAGGGCGTCCTCGAAGGCGATCCCACGCTCTCGGTCCGCGGTGACACCGCGGAGGACTGCTGGCGCATCGTGGAGCCGGTCCTGAAGGCGTGGTCCCAGGACCGGGTGCCCCTCGAGGAGTACGCGGCGGGTTCCGGCGGGCCGGACGCATGGCCGTCGTCGCACGGCCGGAAGGAGTAGGGGCCGCGGGGTCCGCGCCCACCGACTCACCCTGTTCGCTGGGCATGACGCATGATGCCCTCCGCGAAGGGCGAGTCGGCGGGCAGAAGGATCACGGAGAGTGCTTCGCAGCTCCGACCGTTGCGCGGGCCAGCAGTTCGTCGAGCTGTTCGTAGCACTCTGCCAGGCCGGCCTCCATCCCCGACTGCACCATGCCGCCACGGGCCTCCATGGTCGGATAGACGGCATGCGCGGTCAGCCGCGTCCTCCCGCCGGGCAGCTCCTGGAAGCTCAGGAACTCGATGCTGACGACATCCGGGTAGCCGTCGTACTCGAAGGTCTGGATTGCGAACTCGTTGTCCCGGACGGTGTGGAAGACACCGCTGAAGATGTGGTCGACGCCGTCGGGTGCGGTGTGCGTGTAACGGTAGCTTCCGCCGGTCCGGAACTCGTACTGCTGGACGCCCAGCCGTTGGCGCCGTGGGCCGAGCCACTGGGCAACGAGCCCGGGGTCGGCGTACGCGTGGAAGACCTCCGCCACGGGGAAGTCGAACTCGCGTTCGAGGTCGATGAAGGGGAGGCCCTCCGGGACGGTGAGTTTCAGGGCATTGCTCATGACGGGTCCTTTGCCTGCGGGTCGCGTGCCGCGGCCTGGGTGTGGAGCACGACGTCGAGGCCGCGGAACTGTTCCTCGCGGACCAGCCGGTACTGGTCGATCCACGCGGTGAGCGCCTCCAGTCGTGCGGGGTTCAGGTGGACGGGCCGGCGCTGGGCGTCGCGTGTGCGCGTGACGAGCTGCGCCTGCTCGAGGACCTGAATGTGCTTCGAGACCGCCTGCTTGGAGATCGCGAAGGGTTCCGCCAGTTCGTTGACCGTGGCCGGACCCCGGCCGAGGCGGGCGATGATGCCGCGGCGGACGGGATCGGCGAGCGCCAGGAAGGCGATGTCGAGGTGCTCGTCGTCGGTCACAGGTCAACCTCCGGATAGGTAACCACTCGATTGATCAACGTTTTGGTTGATCAATGTACTGGTTGTCCAAGGGTAGGCCTCGGTATCCGCGGGGGCAAGGGGCCCGACTCCCCTTTTCGGCGCAGCCGCACGCCCACCGACCCGCGCTGCTCAGTGGGCATGTCGCAAGATGCCCCCTGAGCAGGGCGAGTCGGTGGGCAGAAGCGCCAGGGCCAGGACAGCGGGACGCCCGGCCGGGATCTCCCGGCCGGGCGCGTGAACTGACTGCTGTGCTTGGCGTACCTGCTGTGCTTGGCGTACCTGCTGTGATTCTTGTGTGGAGGCTGCCCTACAGGGCGGCGTCTCCCCGTTCGCCGGTGCGGACGCGGACGGCCTCCTCGACCGGGATGACCCACACCTTGCCGTCCCCGGCACGACCCGTGTTCGCGGTGGAGACCAGGACATCCACGATGTCGGTCACCCACGCGTCCGCGACGAGCACCTCGACGCGCGCCTTCTGCAGGAGGTCCACGGTGTACTCCGCCCCGCGGTAGACCTCGGTGTGCCCGCGCTGGCGGCCGTAGCCGCTCGCCTCGCTCACCGTCAGTCCCTGCACGCCGTAGTTCTCCAGGGCCCCGCGTACTCCGTCGAGCTTGTCGGGCCGGACGATGGCTGTGACCAATTTCATGACTTTACGCCTTCCGTGACGTCCTGCTGCGCGGGATCCTGCGTGGTGCGGTGCTTGCCGCCCTGCTGGGCGACGAGTTGGTCGGCGTACGGGTGGAAGGACCCGCCGACGCCGAGTCCGCCGAATTCGTAGGCGGTCTCCGCGTGCTCGGTGAGGTCCACGCCGGACACCTCGTCGTCCGAGCTGATCCGGAACCCGATGGTCTTGTGGATGGCGAGGCCGATGATCGCGGTCATGATCGCGGAGAGGGCGATCGCGATGGCTGCGGCCACGATCTGCGCGATCAGCTGGCTGAGCCCGCCGCCGTAGAAGAGGCCGCCACCCTCACCGTCCACCGGCAGCATGATGAAGCCGAGGGACAGCGTGCCGACGATGCCTGCGACGAGGTGGACGGCGACGACGTCGAGCGAGTCGTCGAACCCGAGCCGGTACTTGATGCCGACGGCGAGGGCGCAGATAACGCCGGAGACGATGCCCAGGCAGATGGCGCCGACGGGGCTGACATTCGCGCAGGCGGGGGTGATGGCGACGAGCCCGGCCACGATGCCCGAGGCGGCACCGAGCGAGGTGGGCCGTCCGTCACGGATGCGTTCGGTCATGAGCCAGCCGACCATGGCGGCGGCCGGGGCTGCCATGGTGTTGACCCAGATCAGGCCCGCTTCCTCGGCGGAACCGGCCGCGCCGCCGTTGAAGCCGAACCAGCCGAACCACAGGAGTGCGGCGCCGAGCATCACGAAGGGGATGTTGTGCGGGCGCTGCGCCGGGTCCTTGCCGAAGCCCTGGCGCTTGCCGAGGATCAGGGCGAGCACGAGGGCCGCGACGCCGGCGCTGATGTGGACCACGGTGCCGCCGGCGAAGTCGACGGCCTCACCGACCGCAGCGGGGGAGGGGGAGTGGGCGGGCAGGAGGCCTCCGCCCCAAACCACGAACACA